>NZ_CP050191.1:5186146-5472372 GCF_011745145.1 Mycobacterium sp. DL440
CAGCGGGGCAATCCGCTTTCGTACTTCAGCTCCGGGACTTCGGCCTCGGCTGCCGAGGCTGCACCCGAACCGGCTACCGAATCCGAGCAGCCGCGCATCGAGGCGGAGAGTTTGGAGAGTGCGCCGATCTTCGAGCGGATGGCCTCGGAGTGGCTGATGGATCCCACCGCGCCCGAATCCCGCAACCGGGAATGGTCCAGCGCCGCCGATGCCGGCTGGGCAGCTGCAGCAAAGGCTGTCGAACAGGAACCGAAGCGGCACACCGCATCCGGACTTCCGATTCGCGAACGCGGAGCGCGCCTGGTGCCCGATGAGGCAAGATCAGAACCCGAAACCAAGGCCAACCGGGGCAACGATCCCGCGGCGGTCCGCGACATCTTGAGCCGACAACTGGCCGGCGTTCGCAGGGGCCGAGCCGAAACTGACGCAGCACACCGCCGAATCGAAGGAGACCGATGAACACCGGCACGCAACCACACGATCGGTCCGCGGGCTCTGCTGCATCACCGTCAGGGACCTCCGGCACCCTCGACTGGTTCGTGTCCAACTTCGTCCGTGACGTGCCCGGTGTGTCACACGCGATCCTGGTGTCGGCCGACGGGCTGCTGATGGCCTCGAACTCCCATTTGCCGGCTGACCGCGCCGAGCAATTGGCCGCTGTGACATCGGGTTTGGCGAGTCTGTCGACAGGCGTCGCCCGGTTGTTCGAGGCCGGCAACGTGCGCCAGTCGATCGTCGAGATGGACGACGGCTTCCTGCTGTTGATGGGCGTCGGCAACGGCTCGTATCTCGCCACCCTGGCGTCGGTCGCGTGCGACATCGGACAGGTGGGGTACGAGATGGCCCTGCTCGTCGACCGCGTCGGCAAGACCGTGGAGGCGACCCCGCGCGCCACCCATGGAGCTCGATGACGCTCAGCATGGACAGACCCGAGCAGAAGCAGACCGCCAGCCGCGCCCGGCCGTACACACTCACCGGCGGACGAACCCGCGCTCGGGTCGAGATCCCGATCGAAGCTCCGGTGGAGGCATTGCTGGCGTCGAGTGAACTCGATTGCGCGCCAGGCGACATACCCGCCGTCATCGTCCGGCTGTGCGGCAGCCGACCGTCGATCGCCGAGATCTCGGCCCACGCCGGTCTGCCGATCGGGGTGGCCCGGGTGCTGGTGAGCGATCTGGTGGACAGCGGCCACCTCCGTGTTCACGCCACATTGACCGACCGCTCGACCGTTGCAGAACGGCGCCTATTGATCGAAAGGACCCTCAGTGGTTTACGCGCACTCTGACTCCGGCGCCACGGTGTCGTCGACGAAGATCGTGATTGCCGGCGGCTTCGGCGTCGGCAAGACGACGTTCGTCGGCGCCGTGTCGGAGATCGTGCCGTTGCGCACCGAGGCCCTCGTCACGAACGCATCGCAGGGCCACGATGACCTCGAAGCGATCCCTGGCAAGGAAACCACCACGGTTGCCATGGATTTCGGCCGCATCACAATCGCAGACGACCTCGTGCTGTACCTGTTCGGCACACCGGGGCAACGGCGGTTCTGGTTCATGTGGGACGACCTGGTCCATGGCGCGATCGGCGCTGTGGTGCTGGTCGACACCCGCAGGCTCGAGGACAGCTTTGCCGCCGTCGACTTCTTCGAGGCCCGCAGCCTGCCATTCCTGGTCGCCGTCAACGAGTTCGACGACTCCCCGATCCACACCATCGAGGAGCTACGCGAGGCGATGTCCGTGTCGCCGAACGTACCGATCATCAATGTGGATGCACGGCAACGCGATTCGGCGAAGAACGCCTTGATCGCCATCACCTCGTTTGCGCTGGAACGCCTTCCGAGCACAGCGCCCTAGATCCACAGCCCGTCAGTCTCACAGTCTCGAGGAACCCGTCATGAACCACCAAGTACATCACTTCGACATGGGCCTCTGGCTGCTGTTTCTGGCATACATCGTCTCGGTGACCGGATCGGTCGTCGGCCTGGCGTGCACCCGGTGCGGTGCAACGGCCACCAATGAACGCGACCGCCTCCGCTGGCTGCTCATGGCCTCGGTCGCCATCGGCGGGGTGGGCATCTGGCTCATGCACTTCATCGCAATGCTCGGCTTCGCGATCCCCAACAGCATGGTCCGCTACCACCTCGGTTGGACGGTCGCATCGGCTGCGATCGCCATCGCGGCGGTGTTCGTCGGGCTGATCACCATCGGCCGCACCTTCGATCTGCGGCGGCTGCTCGCCGGCGGCGTCATCACCGGCCTCGCCGTCGCCCTGATGCACTACACCGGCATGTGGGCAGTCCAGATGCAGGGCACGATGACCTACGACACCACCCTTGTCGTCCTGTCCTTCGTGATCGCCGTGGTCGCCGCCACGGCCGCGCTGTGGTTCACCCTCGTCCTCGAATCGCGCGGCCTCCGATTCGTCGCCGGCCTCGTCATGGGCGTCGCTGTCGTCGGCATGCACTACACCGGAATGGCGGCCGTGCGCGTCGATGTCGATCACACGATGCCGGTTCCCGGTGGGCCCGAAGTGTTCTCGTTCCTGTTCCCGGTCTTCGTGATCGGCCTGCTCGCGCTCGTGGTCCCGATCACCGCGGTGATGCTGGCACCTGATCGCAGCGCCGAGCAGGCCGAAGCCGATTCCCACCCGGTGGCTGCGGCCGGACGGCACCGGTAGGACGGCTCCCACAGGCGCAACACTTCGCCGCCTGACTGTAAAAACTGTCCGAATCTGACAGTTTTTGTCCGCCGCGACGCTCCGCAATGCCATGATGCGGTCGAGCCGGCGATGGTCGGCGGAACCTGGGAGTCCCTGAAGGTACACGCCCGCCGGGGTTTGCTGGTCGGAACGGGCGTTCCCCTGTTGTTCGGGGTGGCTACATCTCCGTCTACGACATCTCACAGGACTGTCGGCACCCCCGGCTGCTCAACGAGGGCGCCGGTTCCCTTCCCGGCGTACGGATCCCGATGCTGACCCACGAGGGCAACTTCTCGCCCGACGGCAACACCTACTGGGCCGGGGGCATCATCTGGAACAGTGCGGTCGACATCACCGATCCAACTGCTCCGCATGTGGTGTGGAGTGCGCCGGTCGGCTGGGCCTCACACGGCATGTGCTTCGCACCGGACGGGCGGACCATGTACATGTCGCAGTTCAGCGGCTTGACGGTGCTCGACACCTCTGCGGTGCAGGACCGGGTGGCACCTGATTTCACCATGCACCAACTGCTTCCGGCCTACAGCCACAAAGCCTGGGTGGACGGGCAGGAGGCGCAGCACAGCGTCTACGTCACCTACCGAGGCGTACCGCACATCTTCACCATCGACGAACTCGGTTCCGGGGGCGTCAAGCTGTTCGACGTCTCCGACCCAGCCGACCTCAAGCTGCGCAACATCATCAAACTCGAGATCAATCTGCCCGAGCACATGGACAATTGGACGAGCAGTGGTGGGTTCAACGGCGTGTTCGCCTACGACTCTCACTACTGTTCGGTGGACCGGCAAGACGATCCGACCGCTCTGGCCTGCGGCTGGATCCAGTCGGGTATCCGGGTGTTCGATATCCGCGACCCGGAGCACATCACGGAACTCGCCTATTTCAACCCACCGGTGCAGTCTGACAAGAAGTACGAGGACCTGCCCAATTCGATTCACGTCTACAATCTTTCGGTTCTTGCGACGCCCCCACTCACCGGAATTTTCGGGGTGGGACGGGCTGCCCTTGACGGGAAGATCCAGCTTTCCGACATCGTGCTCGGCAACCGTCCGGGCTGGGGCCAGCCGGCCGACTTCTCCGCCGACTGGTGCATGTCACCGCCGGAGTTCCGGGGAAACCTGCTCTACGTCACGTGTTCGGACAACGGATTCATGACCCTGAAGCTGGACCCGAGCGTCTACCCGCCACGATGAGCGCTTCCGTACCCGCCCGGATATTCGGCGCCGCAGTCGTCATCGCCGCTGCCGCGTTCCTCGGCGCATTCGGCGAATCCCACCGGCACGGCAGTGCACCGCCACTGATGTCCGAGGCCGACGTGACCTTCGCGCAGATGATGATGGCCCACCACCAGCAGGCGATTACCATCTGCGACTTGCTCAGCGCCGACGCCACCCCCGAAATACGCACGCTCGCAGACCAAATCAGACTTCAGCAGCAGGCCGAGGTCGGCACCATGGTCGGATGGTTGCAGCTGGCCGAGGAGCCCCTCAACCCCACGGCGCCCACAGCGGCCACCGGGCACGGCATGTCTCATCACCATGACACCGGACAGCCCACCGGCATGCAGATGGGTATGGCGTCCCCCGATGAATTGGGCCGCCTTCGGCGCGCAAGCGGCCGCGCCAACGAAGCGTTGTTTCTCCAGTTGATGACCCGCCATCACCAGGGCGGCGCCGAGATGGCCTTCGACGAAACCCGCGATGGCTCCAACAAGGCGATCCGGCGTACGGCTCTGGCTATGGTCAGCGAGCAGACGCAGGAGATCCAGCTCATGGAGCACCTGATGAAATCGCGGGAGGCCACACCGCTGCCGTATCCGTGAGGCGGAAGCGCTAACCCCAGTAGGAGAAGTTGCAGACGGGCTTCACCTCGGTCTTGAACGACACCAGTTTGTCGCCGTCCATCGTGATTGTGCAAGTGAGCGTGGCACTTCCGCCATCGGCGGCAACCTCTGACTCCACCTCCTCATAGACGGAGTACTGCTTTTCCCACGGCAGCGTCACGTTCGATTCGGTTTGCTCGGCACCGCCGTTGATCCGGTAACGGATCGTCACCGGGGCGGATCCACCGAGGACCTTCATGAACGCCGTACCCACCGGCGCCCCGGTCGGCTCCGCCGCCTTGGGCGACTCGGTCGTCGTACGAGCCGGTTCGGTCGAGGCGCTGTCGGACGCCACAGCGCTGGTGGTTTTCGCCACCGGGGTTCCTGCGGTCGTCGTGCATCCCGCGGCCACCGCCGCGGCCGACACGACACTGATGGTTACCCCGGCGAGACCCGTGAGCGGATGCATACCTGAGATTACGACGCGGGGGTGGGACCGGATCGCTTATCTCGACAAGTGATTCCCCACCGGGCCCGATCCCCGCCCAGTCGGTCAGGACGCGATCAGATCATCGATCTGGTTGATCGCCGACGAAGCGCCTTCGACCACACCCATGTCCAGGACCTGCTGAAGCGCTTCGGCGGACTCGTAGGTACTCACGTAGACGGCACGGGTCCCGCCGTTGTGCTCGGCAAAGGTATAGACGTTCTTGGAGACCGGCATCTCGGGGTTCGGGTTGAAGTCCTGGTCGGCGAATCCGTCGTCGAAGGCGAAGCTACTCGGTTCGTCGACGGCGGTGATCTCCCAGTAGCCCGCGTGCTTGTCGCCCTCCGGGCCGGTCATGAAGTAGGTGACGCGGCCGCCGGGTGTGAGGCTGTGGTCGACCACGGTGGCCGGGTAGGTCGGCGGCCCCCACACCTTTTCCAGCTGACGCGGGTCGGCGTACACCTGCCAGATGCGCTGCACCGGCGCCGCGAAGTCGGCGGTGATGGTCAGTGTCAGTTTGTCGAGGTCGTGTTGAACGTCGGTCACGGGCATGGGTCAGTCCTCCTTGGGATCGGATGCGATCAGTTCATCGATGCGTGCGATGCGTCCACGCCAAACCTGTTCCAGCTCAGTCAACATGGACGCCACCGACCGCACTGCCTCCACGTCACCGCTGGCCAGCTGCTCACGACCGTTGCGTCGCTTGGTGATCAGCCCAGCCTTTTCCAGCACGGCGACGTGCTTCTGCACTGCGGCGAAGCTCATGTCGTACTTCGCCGCAAGCACCGAGACCGAGTGCTCCCCCGCCAGGACCCGACGCATGATGTCCCGCCTGGTCCGATCGGCGAGCGCGTGGAACAGGGCGTCTGCCCGGTCCTCGTCGCTCTCGGTCACAGGTCCAACATACAACCATTTGGTTGTATGTTGTCAAGCGATTCGTTCAGAATTCGTGACTGGCATCACACGTTGTCATATATATTGAGCCGGCATGTGTTCGCTGCGGTCGGCCTTCCCGTCACCGGCGGATGCGGACAACGTCGGGGAATGTCAAGGGGGACATCGATAATGGCGCACGGTTTACGCTGCCCGAAAACCGCCACACGCCTGCCGCTGCGGTACAGCCTGTCCGTCATAGCCGTCGGTATCGGCGTCGGGATCGCAGGCACCAGCGCGCACACCGTTGCGTGGGCGGACCCCAGCGCCCCCGGGCCATCCGGCTCATCGGGCCAGTCGTCGAGTCATGCGGGTGCGGGAACCGGCCACGGCCCCAAGAAGCCGGCCGACCGTCGCGGTAACCGGCCGGGCAAGACGTCTCCGTCCTCACCGAAGACCCCGACCGCCGGCACCACGTCCCCCGCGACGACCTCGTCGGACGACGACGACACATCCGCCGTACGGTCCCCCATCACCTCCAAGGCGAATTCGTCAGCGCCGCAGCAGGAGTCGATTGCCGACTTCGTCCGCGGGAAGCTGCGCGACATCAGGCCCACCGCCCCGGTCCGGCCCGACGGCACGCAACCGGCCAAGTCCGACTTCTCGCCACGGGCCACCACGAAACGCCTGGCCGCGATCACGTCGTCCGCGCTCCCGGACGCCACGCCGTCGCGGGCGCAGACGTCGGCACCGACTCCGGCGTTGGCTCAAGCTCCGGCGAGCAAGGCCACCCTGCCGGATCTCACCGCGATCGTCCGGACTGCCCCCGACGCCGCCGCGAAAACAGTCCCGCTGACCGCCAAGGTCGCCGCGGTCACCACCACAACGAAGACGACACCGAAACCCCCCGAGCCGCTGTCGCCGATCGCGAAGATCGCCGAGTTGCCTGGCCGCATCGTCAACACGGTGCTGCAGGTGCTGGACATCACCACCTCCGCCAACGGCCCGAAGAGCCCGATCGACTTCGCGCCGATCAACAATGCCCTCTTCGCGGCGTTCCGCGAGATCGAAGGGCAGCTGGGGCTGACCAAAACTCCTGCTGCGCAACCGGTGCCGCCCACGATGACGTATGACGGGCCCACCACCGGCAAGACCCCGACGGTATCGCAGTTCCTCAACGCCGCGACCGCCGCGTACGTGTGGGGCGGTACCCCGGGCGATCTGAAGCCGTTCGTGGTCAACGGCAAACAGATGGAATCGACCAATGTGCTGACCGGCATGTCCGGCAAGGCGTGGGTGACGCCGGAGGGCCAGATCATCGTCGCCTATCAGGGCACGACGGGTGGCACGAACCTGCTGCACAACCCGCTGATCGCGATCTCCCAGGTGATCGCCGATACGCAGGTGATCTTCACCGACACCCCGCCCCAGGCTTTCCATGACTCAGTGGCCTTCGAGCAGGAGGTCGAGGCCGCGGCCATTGCGCAGGGCTACCGCAAGGAAGACATCTTCGTCACCGGGCACTCACTCGGCGGCTGGGAAGCCGCATACGTCGCGCAGCAGACGGGCGTGGGCGGCATCGGTTTCGAGAGCCCCGGTCTCAACACCACGGTGCCGGGCAACGGAGCTGACTCCGGCTTCGTCAACGTCCTGACCTACGGCGACACCGCGGCCTATTTCTCCACCGACCTGCCCGGACTGCAGCCGTTCATGCCGGAGTATGTGCCCGGTGGAGGCACCAAGCCGCACTACGGGTCGATCGTGATGGTCGGCAATCCCGACGCCGCCATCCCGCTGATGAACTCGGCGGCACTGTTGAACACCGGACCGATCGGTGCCGCCATCTTCGTCGCGGACATCCTGGTCAACTTCCTCCAGTACCACCTGCCCGGCGTCCAGGCCTATCACCTGGGCGTCAACCCGGATCCCGGCGTGGTGCCGTGGCTGGGCAACGCGTCGGGACCGGTGAACGCCGACTACGCCGACATGACGATTCCGGAACTGCAGAAGGCGGCTTCGGACGCGGGGACGCTGATCAGGCCGTAGCGGAAGCCTGTCGCTGAATCTCTTCTGCGGCTTCCTGTTTGATCCGCTCGAACTGCGCGGCCATGGCCTCGGACAGGGCGGTCGCGCCGGACAGCGGCCGGACCATCACCATGAAGTCGTCGATCTTGCCGTCGTCATCGTGATGCAGGAAGTCGCAACCGGTGATCTTCTTTCCGTCCACTGTGGCCTCGAAGACCAGAGCATGGTCGTGACCCGAAGCGTCGGCGATCTCCCGGATGTACCGGAAGTCCTCGAACACCCGCATCACCGCGCGCAGGATCGCAGCGGTGATCGGCTTGCCCGGATACGGCTTGAAGGCCACCGGACTGGTGAACACGACATTGTCGGCCAACAGTGCCTCGATCGCGGCCTCGTCGCGGGCCTCCACCGCTTCCCGGAACGGATGCATCTGAACCTCCATCACCCAAATTCATCGACTAGCCGCGATGCTAAACGCGGTGAGTTCCCATAGTCAATATTTTGATTAATCACTTCGCTGCTAGCATCGGCTCATGGCCCTCCGCGACGCTGTCCTGGCCGCCCTCCTCGACGGCGAAGCATCGGGATATGACCTGGCGAAAGGGTTCGACGCGTCGGTCGCCAACTTCTGGATGGCCACCCCCCAGCAGCTCTACCGCGAGCTGGACCGCATGGCCGCCGATGGGCTCATCGCTGCACGACTCGTTGAACAGGACCGGCGGCCGAACAAGCGCCTCTATTCACTTACCGCCGCAGGGCGGCAGGCGCTCCTCGAGTACACCGAGGTGCCGCCGAAACCCGGGGCGATCCGCGAAGACCTCCTGGTACAGGTCCAAGCGGTGGATTCCGGCAACATCGAAGCCGTCCGCGACTCGCTCACCCAACGACTGCAATGGGCCACGGCCAAGCTCGCACGCTACCGGCGGACACAGGACCATCTCCTGGCCGGGCGCACCGAAGACGCGTACCTGGCCGCGGCCGAGCGCATCGGCCCCTACCTGACCCTGCTGCGGGGAATCCGGTTCGAGGAAGAGAACATCGACTGGGCGGGCCGAGCCCTGGCAGTCATCGAACGGCGACTGGCCGCGGTGGACCGACCTCCTCGGTGACGGTCTCCTGCGGCTCGGTGACCCAGGCACTGAACACCGAACACACCGCGCCACGCAGCCGGCCCATCCGAGCGGTCCGCGCACGCCAGCACCGCGAACGGGCGGTTGAACCGGATCTCGATCCGGCAGCACCAACACCGCATGGAACTGCGGCACGGATCCGGCGGCCATGCCGATCGCCGTCACCGCGGCGGCCTTGAAACCTTCTCTCGTATAAGAAGCGACGGCAGACTGCCTGGCGCTGAACTCCACCGGAAGATCCTCGGGCCGCGCGAAGCCGGTCAGCGTGTCGAACACCTCCGGTACGCCGGGTGCGCTCGTGAAGTCGTGATCGCTCGTCGCCGACCAGGCCGGCAGATGGCTGCTCCACTCGGCGCGATCAGCTGGATTCCATCCCGGAACGTCAACGCCGTGCTGACCTCTTTGCCGAAGACCCCGCCAAGTTCTTTCGTGGTGCCCAGGGGCTGTGCCCAGCCGATGTCGGTGGCGAGCGCGGAGGCGAGCACCAACCTGGTCAATTCGTCGAGCTGAAGCGGGAATTGGTTGATCAATCCGTTCGAGCCGGCCCCCGCCCAGGCATTGGCCTGCGTCTGATCAGGCACCGGGCCGCATAGGCAGACACCAACTCAGGGTTACTCACGCCGGACATGGCCGAACCTTATCTGCGGAGGTCCCGCCGGGATACGCACCGATGTGGCTCGCGGTTGTCGCCAGACGTTAGTGTGTTTCGTCGGCTTCAGCGAACAAGCCGATAGAAAAGTTGAGCAAATCCATGACCGCAGCACCAGACGCAACGGCGCTCGAAGCCCGAGTCGGCCACTACTACGAGGCGGACGGCCTCTACTTGGTCGGCCGCGAGAAGGTCCGCGAGTACGCCCGTGCCGTGCAGGACTACCACCCCGCACACTGGGACGTCGACGCCGCCGCGAAGCTGGGGTACTCCGGACTGGTCGCGCCGCTGACCTTCACGTCAACCCCGGCCATGGCCTGCAATCGGCGCATGTTCGAATCGGTGGTCGTCGGGTACGACACCTACCTGCAGACCGAGGAAGTCTTCGAGCAGCACCGGCCGATCGTCGCCGGCGACGAGCTGAAGATCGACATCGAACTGACGGCGGTCCGAAGGATCGCCGGCCGCGACTTGATCACCGTCACCAACACCTTCACCGACACGGCCGGCGAGCGGGTCCACACACTGCACACCACCGTCGTCGGCGTCACCGCCGACGACATCAATCCGGCGACGATGACCGCCGTCCAGAACGCGATGATGCACGACGTCGACTTGTCCGGAGTCGGCGCATCCGACGCCGACTACCAGAAGACCGTGCGCCCCGAAGCCGCAGCGCCGATCTCCGAGGCAGGCGTCACCCGCACGCCCGGGACACTCTCCTTCGACGACCTGAAGGTCGGCGACGAACTCGGGGTGCACCACACCCGACTGTCCCGCGGCGACCTGGTGAACTACGCCGGCGTCGCCGGCGATGCCAACCCCATTCACTGGGACGAGGACATCGCCAAGCTCGCCGGACTGCCCGATGTGATCGCCCACGGCATGCTCACCATGGGGCTGGGTGCCGGGTTCGTCTCCGCATGGTCGGGCGACCCCGGCGCCGTTACCCGCTATGCGGTGCGGTTGTCCCAGCCGGCGATCGTGTCGGCCAAGGAGGGCTGCGACATCGAGTTCAGCGGAAAGATCAAGTCGCTGGACTCCGAGACCCGCACCGGCGTCATCCTGGTCGCGGCGAAGTCCGATGGCAAAAAGATCTTCGGCCTGGCGACGATGAACATCTGCTTCCGCTGACAGCCCGACGCTACGCCGGTCCGGACACGCACCGGCGCCACGTGATCGGGCCGACAATGCCGTCGTTGTCGACGCCCTGACCGACCTGGAACTCCCGCACGGCCTGCTCGGTGAGGAGGCCGAAGTCTCCGTCGACAGCGATCGGCGCAGCCTGACGCAGGTTCATCCGGACCTGCGCGCCTTTGACGGCCTCCCCCGTGCTGCCGCGACGGACCGTGATGAACAACCGCGTCCAGGTCACCGGTCCCACGATGCCGTCGACGACGATGCCCTGGTTGCCCTGGAACCGGCGCACCGCCTGTTCGGTGATCGGACCGAAGATGCCGTCGGCCAGCAGGTCGAACCGCCTCGCGCGCAACAGATGCTGCAGGATCTTGACGAAGGGCCCGTCCTCACCGCGGTTCAGTTCGATGATCTCGGGCTGCTGACCGGGCTCGTCCCCGAGTGGGTTGAGTAGGTCGGCGCGGCCCTCGAAAGCGAACAGCAATAGATCGACCATCCGGAAGGTCAACGGGTCAGGACCCAGCGTGGGACGCCAATGAGGGTCTCGCACAATGGAATACGTACTACCCTCCATGGCCCGATGGAACGTCTCGGCCACGATGCGGCCCCCGACGCCGGTGAGCCGGCCGCCGTTGAGCTCGGCCTCTCGCAGAATGTAGGTCCACAACGGTGTGTTGTCGACGAACTCGGTGCGCAAACCGGGAGCCAGCCCGGTGAAGTCGACTCCCCCACCGTCGCCCTCCACAATCTGCTTCTCGCTCAACGCGGTGACGCCGACGAATTTCGCCATCTGCTGGCCACTGGCGAGCTTCACCATGTTGCCGCGCAAGAGATTACGGAAGGCGAGATTGGCGTGCAGCGGCGGGAATTGAGCATTCGCGTCTCCGAACGAGCCTGCCGGCAGGTGGGCCAGCGGATCGGTGAGGCGGGTGTCGATATTGCGTGCCTTGTTGAACCTGGCCGCTGGGACAACGAGGTCGGGGCGCCCGGCCTCGGCGAAGTCATACAGCCGGCGGAAGTCGGCGATTCAGTTGGACGGCAACGGGAACTGGCCGGTCACCGAACCACTGGTACCCGAGAAATTGAACAGGAACCCCAGGGTTCCGCCGCCGTTGTCGAAGATCTTGTTCCAGTTGTACGCGTCTCGAACCATGCTGTGCCCGAGCCGGAATGCCGCAACGGAGAATTCGATGGGCATGGTCGGTGCGTCCCCTGGTACCACCGACGTCTCGAACAGGGTACGACCGTTGGTGAATACGTCCTCAACGATTCCGGGATCGACGATCCGCGGCAGGTAGTCGGTGCGCAGCATCCACTGGTAATGCTTGACCACCCGCTCCTGAGCTGCCTCGAACATCGCCGCGACGGGCCCGGGGGCAATCGTGCCCACCACCCGGTTGTGGAACCTGATGAAGGCGAGATGCGTCTGGGCCACGACCAGGTTCTCGTCGTTTCGGGGGTCGGGAATCAGCGCGGTGTTCTGCTGCGGGTCCCGTGGCAGATCGTGCCCGTCGAAGGCGGGCAGGTCGCCGATGGCCGCGGTGGTTCCCATCTTCAGATGCAGTCCATCGGTGTAGAACTGCGGATCGACAGCGGGTCCATGGCCATACAGCGAGTCGAGGTCGAGTGCCGGAGAACGGCCCTGGACGAGCTCATCCACGGTTACGTCCGATCCGAGGTCACCCACGGTCTTGTCCCTGGTCAGGTCGTGGTCGACGAACTGACCCAGGTACGTGAACCCGGCTGGGATCTCCCCATCGGTATCCGGCACCGCCGCGGTGATGGCCGTGGACAGCTCCGTCACGAGTTCCAGGCTCGCCGGCACGCCCGATGGACCGATGCGCGAGAACCGGAACTGTCTGAGTTCGTCCACATCCGAAAGATGCGGCACCGGATCCGCTCCTGCGATCGACGCCGTCTCAGCGGCGGTGTCGGCCGTCAGGATGCCCTCCCCTACGACGAAAAAACTTTCTCTTCCGTGTCGCATGACCACTCCCCCATCACATGCCGTGTCTGTGAAGGCAAGTCAATCGGCGTTGCGTCGGAGTGTCGTGAGTACCGCACTACCTGTGTTCGAGATTCAGCCCAGCCGCGACTGCAGGACGGGCAGTCCGGGACCCGACAGACGCTCGAAAGCGACGGTGCGGCCGCACACCGCCAGCATCACCGCGACGCCCGGACCGGCGACGGCCCGGCCCTCACCCCACTTCCGCCCGGTGTCTTCGTCGTGCAGTTCGATGCCGCGGAGGCGTCGCTGCGGGAAGAACCCGAATTGTGTTCGACTGGTGAGGAAATCGAGAACCCGCGCGACGTGCTGCGGATCGGGCTGATGCGGAAGTCCCAGGGGTATGCGCATGTCGGCGCCGTGCACCAACACATCCGTCAGGCCCGACAACGGACCGGTGATGGGCGGGCTGAGTCGATAATCGGCGCGACTAAGGAGCGTCCCGGCGATCTCGGCGGCTGAAGCCTGTGCCCGGCGGCGGGCCAGCGCGTCGATGCCGCGGTCGATGTTGCCATGGCGAACACCGCTGGCCAGAAACCCCCAGAACCCGTCGGTGAAATCGCTGATCAGGTGTGCCGCAACGGTCTTGACATCCCAGCCGGCGCACAAGCTCGGTGTGGCCAACTGGTCCGCATCGAGTCCCTCGACCAGCGCGGCGATCGACCGGCGCTCGTCGGCCACCACCGCGAACACCCGCTCGCGTTCCTCCCGGCTCAACTGCATCGATCGGCCTGTTCAGCCCGGGCTGCCGGCCTTCAACGACGCCAGCGCTTCGGTGCTCAGCCGGGCAAGTTCGTCGGCCTCGGCCGGATCGAGAGCGGCTTCGAAGATCTCGACCATCCGCCGGTTGGTCACCTGCTCGATCTCGGCGTACTGGTCCTTCTTGTCTTCACCGTCGGCGTATGGTTCGGGCCAACCGAACATCGCGGTGTACTGGGGTCCCTTGTTGAGCATGTGCGCCTCCACCGGCGCGATGCCCGAGATCGTGAGGGCGTTGAAGTGCACGCCCGCGCGCAGTTCGCGGAGCACGAACATCACCTGCAGCGCCCGCGCCGGGGCATCGTCGGCCAACGGCATCGCGCGCCACCCGGCGAACAGCGGCAGCCCCGCGATGGGAGTCGCCGCGATGATCTTCTCGCCCAACTCGGCGATACGGTCCAGCCCCTGGGCGCCGGCCAGGTACTTGCGTCCGAACTCCGCGGCCTGCTCCCAATACTGTTGTGCTGCACCGATAGCGCCGCGCACCGCGACACCCTCGTCCCACATCGCGGCGAGGCCAGTCGGCTCGAACACCGCGAAAACAGCGCTGACGGTGGCGCCGGTGGCGTCACCCAGAACGCCGCCACGTCCGGCGACGTACCCCGCCAAGGGGTTCTGATAGCCGGCCGCGCTGCTGGCAGCGAAGTTCTCCGGATGCAGCATGAAGATCGCGACCGCCTGCTCCATCGCCGTACCGGTGGCAGCGGCAGCGTTCAACATGTCGATGTTGGTCATCACAGTGATTCCTCCTGGTGCATTATCGGGCGAGATCCCATTGGCCGTAATCGGCTGCGAGAACGTCGTTCACGTCAACATGAATACCGTCGATCACGAAACCCGGGTCGGACGCGGTGACGACTTCCCGCTGGAACAGCACGGCAGCCGGCTCACGCTCACCCCGCGACCACGCCTTCGTCTGCCAGGCCCACCGGTGCCCCGGGCTACTCGAAGAGCCGACCACACCGTCAGCGATCGCCCAGCCACATTGTCGGCGGCCACCGTAGATTCCGGTGCGAGCCACCCCCAGGACCGAGTTGATTCCCCGAAACCATTGGACTGCCGGTCTTTTCCACGTCGCGGCGTCGATGTCCTCATCGACGCTGAAGAAGATCGGCGCGGACGCCGGACCGCCGGCCGCGGTATGCAGCCCCAACGCGGTCTGGGCGTCAGCCACGCCGCCGTCGTAGCCGCGGGTGAAGTCCGACGGCGTCGGCCACCCGGGCTTGCCGAACTGATAGCAGCTGACGATCTGCAGGCCTGTAGCCCGGAGCCGGTCCGCATAGTCACGGGTGACGGGCTTGAAATCGAACGTGGCGCCGGGCCGTAGTTCGGATACGTACACCAGCGCGCCGCCGAACCCGGCGGACTTGATCTGTTCGGGCTGCACGAGCCGGTCGGCGAAATCGACCAGTTGCAGACCGTCGGCGGCGGCCGTCGGGGTGCCGGCCGATGCGGCCAACGCACCCGGGACGGCCAGCGCGGGGGCGAGCACAGCGGCATATCTGAGGACTTCACGCCGCGAAGCGGATGGCGTCACGACAGGAAGCGTATCCCGTGATGCATTGGGTGGAGAGTCCCGGCGTTGGGGCCAGAACTGCTCCGCATCCGGGGCAGATGAACCACAATGTGTTCACTCAGCAGACAGACGTAAGGAACAGCAGAGGACCTGACAGGACCACCGTGCGACGTGACGTGATCGATTTCGAGGTGCTGCTGGATCACTCATGTCCGGACATCTGGGAGCTCCTGCAGTCACCCGACCGGTATCCGCGGTTCTTTCGGGGACTCGGGTCGTGCGAGCAGATCTCCGACCACGCCCAGCAGTTCGAGGTCCGTTTTTGCACCCCCCGCGGTGCGGTCGTCGTCCACGAGATGCATCTGGCGGTTCGCCGATCGGGCAGGGAGATGCTGCTCCAAGCCACCCAGACTCCTGACAGTTCCGTGTCGATTCGGCTGAGCCCCGCGGCGAGCGGCACGCGGGTCGCAGTGACAGCCTTCTCTATCGGCCTGCTCCACCCTGACCTGGCGAAGATCGACGACAGTGCCGTCGAGAACTGGGTCCGAGACGGCCTACAGCGAATTGCCGACTATTTGGCCGGCAAGCAATCATCGCTACTGGTGAACATGGGCGATATGCGTTCACTGCAGCTCAGCGTCGTCAAGACCATGGTCGTCAGTGGTGTGGTGCGGGCATCCCGACCGGATCGCGGACTACGACAGCTCAACTCGCTGTCCAAGTGGGGATTCACCCTGGCCGGCGGCCTCACCTCCGCCGCTGCGCGATCACCCCGCAACATTGCGTTGATCGACAGCCTCGGGCAGTCGACCTATGCGGAAGTGGCTGAGCGCACCACCAGCATTGCCTCAGGTCTCGCCACAGTTGGCTTCACCGCAAACAGCAAGCTCGCGACCCTCGCACGCAATCATTCGGCGATGGTGGAGTGCATGGTGGCGGCCAGCAAGCTGGGTGCCGACCTGGTGTTACTGAACACCGGCCTGGCCGCGCACCCGATCGAAGAGATCATCCGCCGCCATGCTGTCGACGCCATATTCGTCGACGAGGAGTTCGAGCCGCAGGTGCGCTATCTCCCCGCCGAGATTCCACGCATTGCGACGCGCCCCACTTCGGCGGTACTGCAGCGGCGTTCGATCGATGACTTGGTCCCGGCTGGTACCAACAACGGGCCGCTGACACCTCCGAAGCAGCCAGGGAAGCTTGTCGTTCTCACCTCAGGCACGACCGGCACACCGAAGGGCGCGCGCCGACCCACGCCCCAAGGCTTCGGCACCATCGCCGCGATGTTGTCACGGATGCCGCTGCGTCGCGACGAAGTGATGCTGGTGTCCGCGCCACTGTTTCATGCCTGGGGCCTGGCCGCGCTGCAGTTGAGTGCTGCGCTGCGCGCGACGGTAGTGCTGATGGAACGGTTCGACGCTGAAGAGTGCCTGAAAACCATTGCACAACAACGCTGCACCGTCCTGATCGTCGTTCCGGTCATGTTGCAGCGGATCCTTGAGCTGCCGGCCGCAGTGATCAATCGGTACGACACATCGTCGCTGAGGGTGGTCGCCAGCAGTGGGTCACCGATCCCCGGAGCCTCCGTCACCAAGTTCATGGACACCTTCGGCGACATCCTGTACAACTTCTACGGCTCGACCGAAGTGTCATGGGCAACCATCGCCGACCCGACCGACCTGCGCGCTGCCCCGACAACCGCCGGCCGACCACCGCTGGGTACCCGCGTCGCCATACTCGATCAGGCGGGTGACCCCGTGCCCGTCGGCGCTGTCGGTCGCATCTTCGTCGGCAACGACATGCTGTTCGACGGCTACACCAACGCAGCGTCACCCGCCATCAAAGACCAGCTCATGGACACCGGCGATGTCGGATACCTCGACGCCAGCGGGCGGCTCTTCGTCGCCGGGCGCGACGACGAGATGATCATCTCCGGCGGCGAGAACGTGTTTCCGCGGCCCGTCGAAGAAGCACTCGCGCTGTTGCCACAGGTCTCCGAAGTAGCGGTGATCGGCGTTCCCGATCCGGTATTCGGCCAACGCCTTGCCGCGTTCGTCGTCGTCGCCGAAGGGGCCTCGCTGGACCAAGAGATGGTCAAGAGCTATATCCGAAACCGACTGAGCCGCTTCTCAATTCCGCGTGACGTGACATTTCTCGGCAAGTTACCGCGCACGACTACAGGCAAGATAATCAAACGGAGTTTGCTCGACGGATAATGCCCGCAGATGTTGGGTGGGCACCGCCATCCAGCAACAGCGCATCACGGATCCCACCGATCACCGCGACTACTTGGCGGCGAGCATGACGATGGTGTCCCTCGTATCCGCTTCGCCGACGTCTGGGTGGCCGATTAAGCTGGGACGACCGGCGGGCGCAGAGTCCATCCCAGCTGCCCCGGCTATGGATCATTGGAGGACCTATGCGGAGGC
This sequence comes from Mycobacterium sp. DL440, assembly GCF_011745145.1. NCBI lineage: Bacteria > Bacillati > Actinomycetota > Actinomycetes > Mycobacteriales > Mycobacteriaceae > Mycobacterium > Mycobacterium sp. DL440. Next base: position 5,203,691 of record NZ_CP050191.1, read on the forward strand.
GGCTGTCGAAGCCTGCGATGACGTGCATGGCGATCGTCAGCGTGGCAATGCTGGTCAATGGTTCAGCGGCACCAGCGTGGAGCATGCCATCAGCTCAGAACATCCCCCAGGCGCCCGCCATCGCCCCGCAGGTCCCGTTGACGCCATCGGACGAACTCGATGCCCAGCCCCTGGCGCCATTGGACGGACTCGATGCCCGCACCCGCCAAGCCACCGCCGACGCAGCCAAGTCCGGAGCCGACATCGAGGTCGTCGTGATGGACCGAAACACCGGCCAGGTCATCTCCAACGGCGCCAATCAACCCTTCCCGATCGCCTCGGTGGTCAAGCTGTTCATCGCCGACGATCTACTGCTGCAGGCATCCAAGGGCGAGACGAAACTTTCTGCTGCGGACCGCAAGTCGCTCGACATCATGCTCCGGTCCTCCGACGACGGCGCGGCCCAGACCTTCTGGGACCGCAGCGGAGGAAACGCGATCATCTCGCGCGTCGTGGCGCGATACGGGTTGTCGGGCACCACCGCGCCCTACAACGGACACTGGGACGTCACGCAGAGCACCGCAAGCGACCTGGTCCGCTACTACGACATGCTGCTGGACGGCAGCGGCGGACTGCCCCCTGAAGAGGCCGGCGTGATCATGACCAACCTCGCACAATCCACACCGACGGGAACCGACGGTTACCCTCAGCGCTTCGGCATCCCCGAGGGGCTCTTCGCCGAGGTGGTCGCCGTCAAGCAGGGCTGGTTCTGTTGCTGGAGCGGCGCCAACCAGTTGCACGTGTCCACCGGCGCGATCGGCCTCGACGGCCGGTATGTGATGGCGATCAGCTCCCTGGAACCGGGCGATGCCGCCGCCGCTCGCAACACCATCACTCAGGCCGTCAAGACGATGTTCCCCGGAGGCCACGTCTAAAGGTTGGCATTTGACCATGCAAATAGCCCGGGTCGTGTAATCAGGATCGCATGAACGCATCGGCGTATGTGGGTCGTGTTGGGGGCCTTGCGGTTGCACTGGGGATCGGGGCCGTGCTGGCCTCGGGCAGTTGGGTGGCGTCTGCAGACACCGGCAGCCCCGCGGGTGGATCGAGCGCCAGCAATGCCAAGGGTGAATCGAGCGCCGGCGTGTCGAAGCCGTCCAGCCCACGGGGCAAGTCGCTGAAGACAAAGCCCTCGGACAAGCTGGCGGCCGCTGGAATCGCGGCGGGCGACGCCGACCGCTCGACGCGCAGGTCCTCCGGCGTGGGTGCCCATGACTCGAACACCGGCTCATCCCCTCGCCGTGGCAACCGGAAGGACCCGAATCGGAGTGGCGCCGGCAGAAAGTTGAGCACGCGTTCCGCCACTGCCACGGGCGGCGCCGACTCCTCGGCCAAGCCGTCACAACGGGTGAAGTCGACGCTGCCACCCAGCGCCGAGACGGCGACGGCACGCCGCCACCACTCCACCGCGGCACCGACCGCCGGCACCAGCCAGACCGCCCAAACTCCCTCGACGGCAATGACAGTCGCGGTTTCCGCACGCAACACCGTGCCGACGAACCCGCCCGCCACGGCGCATCAGGTGGCGGCGCCGGTCAACCCGGTCCTGCAGGTGATTGCGGCGGCCAACGTGTTCGGGAGTTTCGGGGCTGCGTCGCCGGTCAACCACCCGGCCACACCGTCGGATTCCAATCCGTTGACGTGGGCGGCATTGGCTGTCGCCAGCCGCAGGACGACCGCTGCCGAGTCGAAGGCCATAGTTCAAGCCCCAATTGTGAACGCGCAGCAGACATCCTCGCCCGCCGCCGTGGTCGGAATCGTTGTTTACGATCCCCTTCACGACGCCGCGCAAGTGTGGATCACCAGTCCTGTCGGTCAAGTGGTCGATGGGCTCATCAATACCGTGGCCGGGTCTTATGTGATCGGTAACGGCTCAGCCGGCACCTCCGAACATCCGGATGGAGGTGCTGGTGGTTGGCTGTTCGGCGACGGCGGCGCTGGTTGGAGCAGTACCCAGTTGGGCGAGGCCGGCGGGGACGGCGGGTCGGCCGGACTCCTGGGCAACGGTGGGGCCGGCGGCTCGGGAGGCGCAGGGGCTGCCGGTGGTAGTGGGGGTGCGGGCGGGTTCCTGGCGGGCATCGGCGGTCTGGGCGGCGACGGCGGTGCCGGCACCCCTGGCGCGCGCGGAGGAGCAGGCGGTTTCGGTGGTGGCGGGCGCGGGCTGTTCTTCGGTCTTGGCGGCGACGGCGGTGACGGCGGTGACGGCACGGTCGGTGGCATCGGCGGTGACGGCGGTGACGGCTCGAAGCTCTTCGGCATCGGCGGCGACGGTGGTGACGCCGGCGACAGCGGTGTCGGCGGTCCGGCGACCGGCTTGGTCGCTCTCGGCGGCGCGGGCGGCATCGCGGGGATCTTCGGTACCCACGGCGACGTCGGCGGTTTCGGCACCATTGCGGGATCTCCCCCGAGCGTGGGCAACACCGACAAGCTGGCGACCACCGGCAACTGGTTCACCAACAGTGACGGACAGGTCGTCATCATGCACGGCGTCAACGTGGTCTACAAGGTGGCACCCTACGACCCCGCAGCCATGGGCTTCAGTGATGACGACGCACAGTTCCTGGCGGACAACGGGTTCAACGTAGTCCGGTTGGGAATTGATTGGGCCGCAGTCGAACCCGAACCGGGCGTCATCGACATGAACTATCTGGCCGGAATCGACCAAACCGTCCAAACGCTCAGCGACCACGGCATTTACACTTTCATCGACATGCATCAGGATCTCTACAGCACCGAACTCCACGGCGAAGGTGCGCCGGACTGGGCGACCCAGACCGGCGGGTTGCCCAATCCCGACTTGGGTGCACTGCTGGGCCAATTCGTCGTCAACTACTATCTGAGCCCCGCTCAGAACCACGCCTGGGACGCGTTCTGGGCCAACTCCGACGCACCCGACGGCGTCGGGTTGCAGAACCACTATGCGCTGAGCTGGCAAGCCGTCGCCAGCTACTTCGGCGACAACCCCAACGTCATCGGCTACAACATCATCAACGAACCCTGGGTCGGATCCGGTTGGCTCGCAACGATCGTCAACGGTTCCTTCTTCGGTACCGAGCAACTCACCCCGATGTACAACCAGACCATCGCCGCAATTCGGTCAGTCGACCCGAACACCCCTATATTCATCTCGCCGGCGAGCCCGGCGGTCGACGAGATCAGTGCCCTACTCTTCAGCCAGCCCGTGCAACTGGGCACGATCTCCGACCCGAACACGGTCCTCGAGTATCACGGATACGGCAACGTCGCCGGCCTCAACTTCAGTTCCATCGTCGGACCGATCATGTCGGGGCGTGCCGCCTTCTACGGCGCAATCAACGAAATGCCCGCCTTCATGGGTGAATTCGGGGCCACCAGCGACCCGGAAACACTCGCGGCCGAGACGCAAGCCGCCGACGCGAGGCAGATCAGTTGGGCCAACTGGGCATATTCGGGTATCGGCGAGATCACCAGCAGCGCCGATCCGAGGGATCAGTCTTTGGTGTACGACCCGTCATTGCCGCCGGTCGGCGACAACGTCAACACCAGCAACCTGCAGGTGCTCTCGAAGCCGTACCCACAGGTGATCTCCGGAACGCCTCAGGGCTGGACAGTCGGCGACGACGGCACGTTCCGATTCACCTACTCCACTGCCAAGGTTGACGGATCAGGTGATTTCGCGGCCGGTTCCCAAACCATCATCTCGACACCTGCCGGCCAATACCCGAACGGCTACCAGGTTGCCGTCACCGGTGGTCACGTCGTCTCCGCTCCGAACGACCCCAGGCTCGTCATCGCATCCGACCCAGGCGCAACCACCGTCACCGTCACAGTCACCGGTGTCGCTGCCGCACCAGGGTCGCTCATTTCTACCTGAGGCAATTAGGTTCATGGCTTGGGACTACCAGTTCAACCTCGACGGTTACCCCAAGTTCCAGGAGTATTTCCGAACCCATCAACCACCCCTACTGGTCACCTGGGGCCGCAACGACGAGATCTTCGGCGCCGCAGGCGCGGAGGCCTACAAGCGTGGCTTCCTCGACGAGGTGACTCACTAGTAAGTGCTGCTGCGGAGACTGGCAGGGCCGTTGTTCGCACCGCAGGCAGGTTGCGCAGTGAGCGCAACGGCCCGAAGGTGTACCGCCGGTAGCGCGGCGGCCTGACCACTCGAAGTGGCCTGACTGATCGGTGAACACCACGAGGGTGGACACTATGACGTGGCTCTTTCTGCAACAGTTTTCAAAGTCGAACTTGGCGTCTCCGATGTCGATCACGGTTACTACGCCGATCACACACTGACCGTGGCCCGCCATCCCAGTGAGACCGATGAGCGAATGGTGGTGCGGTTGTTGGCGTTTGGGCTGCGCGCACACCGGCTCAGCGACGTCGAAGGTGAGTTGGCGTTCGGGGCGGGCCTGTCCACCCCTGGCGTACCGGACTTGCGGCTCGCCGACTACACCGGCCGGATCCTGGAGTGGATCAACGTCGGCCAGCCCGACGGACGCGCCTTGGGCAAGGCGGCCAGCCAGGCCGAACAGGTGCTGCTGTTCCCGTTCGCCGCCGGCGTGACCACCTGGTGGCGCACCGTCGGCCCCAAAGTGGCGGGGCTGCCGAACCTGTCTGTGGTGCAGATACCGCACGCACCGGTCCAGCAACTGGCCCAGACTGTCGATCGACGTGTCGCGGCGCAGGTGATGGTGATGGAAAGTCAGGTGACGATGACCGTGGGCGGAGTCGACGTCACCTTCACGCCCGAGCCATTGAAGTGAACGTCTGAGACCAGCTACCGGCGACGGTGATCGCCGAGCGGGTCGGCTGGACGGGTTTGATCTCGTGGTTTCCGTCCGCTTGTCGTTGACCCGCGGTGATTTCAACTCCGCCGCGCCGGCTTGTCGGGAGTGCGATCAAGGTGGAATCCAACGAGGACGTCGAGTTGACGGTGAATATCGTCGAGAGGACTCAGAGATTTTTCTGCGAGAGCCATGATGACGGCGCCCTCGACGGCCGCGAGGACGGTGTTCGCGACAGCCTGTGCGGTGTCCTCCGCAATGCCGTGATCACCCAGGGATCTGCCGATCGCCTCTCGCCACCGGGTAAAGGTTGCACCGGCGATGTCGGCAATCTCGGGTTCGGAAGACCGCGCCAGTCCGGCAGCGGCGACGGGGCATCCCGCCGCGAAGTCGCTTTCTGCAACTACCTTTTTCCATTCGGCGATGAAGGCATCCAGCGACTGCTGCGGTGTGGGCATTTCAAGGGCAGTAGCGATCTGGTGATCGATGAAGCTCCCTGCCAATCGTGTTGCTTCCTGTACCAGTTCGGTCTTGCCGTCGGGGAAGTTGAGGTAGATCGACCGGCGGGAGACGTGCCCGCGTTCAAGGATGGCGGCGATCCCGGTTCCGGCGACTCCGTGCCGACGCATGAGGTCAATCGTGCTGAGCACCAGTCTTTCTCGCGCATTCACGCACTATCCTCCTGCTCTCTGCGTCTCGGCGGTTGCCAGTATACCGATCGATGTACTAGCTTGGCCCCTGCAGCTGGTAGATCGATCGGTATAGCGTCTCGTGGTGAGCCGCTCGGGAGGAGTCCGGTACAGATGAGCAAGCAGTGGGACGCGATCGTGGTGGGATCCGGACTCGGTGGCCTGTCAGCAGCGGCGTACCTGGCCGCGGCAGGTCGCAGAACGTTGTTGCTGGAGCGCTACACGACGCTGGGCGGCTCGTCGCACGTCTTCGGTCGGCGCGGTCAGTGGGAGTTCGACTGCGGTGTGCACTACGTGAGCCATTGTGGGCCGGACGGCATCGTCACGGCGATGATGCGCGGGATCGGGATCGACGACCGGATCGCCTGGTTGCCGATGGATCAGAGCGGTTTCGATCGCATCATCGGACCCGGCTTCGAACTGGCCACCCCCGTGGGCTGGGATGCGTACGAGGCCAATCTGCTCGACGCCTTCCCCGGCGAGCGTAAGGCGGTGCGCCGTTTTCACAGTCTGATGCGACGGATCGGAGAGGCTCACGACCGCAACGACATGGCCACCGCCGGCGGAATGATCCGATGGGCAGCCCGGGCAGGACGGGGCGCCGCGTTCATGGCGTTGCCGTACGGCGCGACGTTGGCCGCGCTCGGGCTGTCTCCACGAACGGCCTACGCACTCTCGGTGCAGTCCGGCGCGTTGGCGTGTAGTCCCACCGTGCTGCCCACCGCGGCGATGGCTGCGTTCTTCCAGGACTACATCGGAACCGGGTCCTACTACCCCCATGGTGGAGGACAGATCCTGGCTGCTGGGTTCGCCGCGGTCATCACCGCGCACGGTGGCGCGATCCGGACCAACAGCGAGGTCGCCGAGATCCTGCTCGACGACGGCCGTGTCCAGGGCGTCCGGTTGTCCGACGGCGAAGTGCTCTTGTCGGCGGCGGTAGTATCCGACGCCGACATCATCAAGACCTACACCGATCTGATCGGAGTGCAGAGGCTTCCACGACTGTTCCGGCGCCGTGTCGCCGGGTGGAAGATGTCGCAGCCGTTGATCAACGGATTTTTCGGAGTGGAACTCGACCTCGCAGATCGCCCGAACAGTAACTACTTCGCGATTCCGGATTGGGGGCCCTCAACGTCGTATGGGGCGATGGCGGCATTCGGTCATAACACACTCAACGGCAACGGTTTTGATGTCGGCTCCGAGTGGGCGCGCGATATGGCGCAGCGGCAACCGATGTTCGTCCAGTCCTCGTCGCGGCGCGACCCCGGAAACCACCGCGCCGCGCCGCAGGGACACGCCACCATCGAGGTGCAGACCGTCACACCATCGGACCCGAGACTGTGGGGGTTCAACGGTTACGACGTCACCAGGGGTGATTACAGCCAGGACCCCGGCTACCTGGAGGTCAAGAAGATCATCGTCGACGGAATGCTCGACCGGATGGAGCAGGCATTCCCCGGCGCGTCTTCGAAGGTGAAGTTGAGTGAACTCGGGACCCCGGCAACGCAAACGCGTTTCGTCAACAACACCGCCGGCGCCCCGTTCGGACTGCAACTTCGACTCTCCCAGTCCGGCCCGCTCCGCCCGAAAGACACCACACCGATTCCCGGGCTCTACACCGTCGGAACAAGCACCGCCTGGGGACCTGGAACAGTCGGATCCATGCTCAGCGGCGTCAACGCCGCCGGCAGCATCCTCGGACGCGACCTCGTGCCCTTCATCCGCAGCGGCGGACAACTCGCCGACTCCTCGTCCCTGCCCGCTTGGGACGACGATTTCGACCCCTTCACCACCACCCGGGCACTCCATAGCTGACGGCGGCCTCAGCACCCGCTTTCGGATGGCCGGCCAAGTAGATCGCGACCTGTTGAGGATCTGAATGCGTTCAACGAGCGCCAGGTCGATTGTGCCGAACTCGCGATATCCGCTGGCTCGTCGTTGCGGGTGTAGAAGTCCCTGCTTTTCGTAATAGCGCAGCGATCGAACGCTCACGCCGGTGCGGCGCGATAGCTCACCGATTTTCAACCTGGCGACATCCCATGACTCGACTTGACTCTCACACCCACGTCAGAGTTTGGCGTCCGAGGCGACCATGGGGAGTCGCCAACGGGCGCCGCTACCCGCTGGAGCGACGATGTAGGTTCTCAAGTTTGGTTGCATCTGGACGCAGCTCCGACCTGCGACGGTTTCATTTGTCTCACCGCGACTGCACTGGAGTTTGTCTCACGAAGTGCTTCATTTCCTACGCTGCGGATCGCCTGGCCGCTACTCCCACGACGCCGAGGATACCTTCGGTGCATGACCGATGACTGGCGCAGAGTGAACCTCGCCAACTGGGAGTCGCGAGTACCCGTCCACACCGGCCCCGACGGATATGAGGTCGCAGGCTTCGATGACCCTGGGCATTTTCGCGAAGGCGACGACGGCAAAGGCAATCACGTTGGACTACAGCGATATTCAGGGTCCAGCACTGCACGGCAACTGCCGGTGTACCTTACTGCCGGTCATACTTGAGTTCTAGCAGGGCTACCCGACCAAAAGTTTGGAGAAGTCCTGTATGTCGCCGATCAAAGCCGTCGGCTGTTCTAGGGCGGGAAAGTGTCCGCCTTGGGGCATGTCGGTCCAGTGGATGACATGGTGTGATCGCTCGACGATGCTGCGTGGTGGAGGTGGGCAGTGTGGGTCGGGGAACGCTGCGAATCCGGTGGGCACCTCGATGCGTCGCCCCGGCGGCAGGGTGCTGGGTCCCTCCTGCACGATCGCGGAGTACAGCGTCGTTGCGTCGAGGAACGAGTCGGTGACGAGGTAGAGCATAACCTCGGTCAGTAGTACGTCCCAGCTGAACGCTGACTCGGGGGCTCGGTGCCGGGTATCGGCCCAGTGCAGGAACTTGTCGGTTACCCATGCCGCCAGCCCGACCGGGCTATCCATGAGGGCGTAGCTCAGTGTGAGAGGGTCAAACGCCTGCAGCTGAAAGTAAACGAATTCCCTTTCGAAGATGGCCTTTTCGGCTGCTGCCCATTCCAGCTCCAGTGCGGTGGCGGGGCCAGCGCCTGTTTCACCGCTGCCGAATCCGCCACCGTCGTGCCGGGTGAAGGCCAGGTTGAGATGCAGTCCCGACACCCGCTCGGGGTGGCGGAAGGCCGTCCATTCGGCCACGATGCCTCCCCAGTCGCCGCCGTGCAGGAGGTAACTGTCGTAGCCGAGCACATCGGTGAACAATCGGTTCATCAGGTCGGCGGTCGCTCGCGGCCCCAGCGGGCGCTGCAATCGCCCGGAGAACCCGAACCCTGGCAGCGAAGGCACCACGACGTCGAAGCCGTCCTCGACGGTGCCGCCGAAGCGCTCCGGATGTGCCAGTCGCTCTACCAGCGGTAGCAGCCCGGCGTATGTGTAGGGCCATCCATGTAGCAGGACCAGCAGCTTGGAGTCCTTCGCGGAGCCGCGCTCATGCACGAAATGCACGGTATTGCCGTCAATGTCAACCGTGTACTGCGGGAGTTGGTTGAGCTGCCGTTCCTGTTGCCGCCAGTCATAGTTGGTCGACCAGTACTGGGTCAGTCGAAAGAGAAGGTCAGGATCGACCCCGTTCGTCGCAGCGCCGGCGGGGACGGGAAACCACTGGTAGGTGCGGACCCGCTCCAGGATGCGGTCGAGTTTGTCCTGCGGTACGTCGATCCGGAACGGCACGGGCAGATTGGTATTCATGTGTTCACACCTCGCGCGACGAGTGGGCCGCACTGGTCGAGTCACGACGGTCCAAGACGGCCTGAGTTATCGCCTCGGCGTTCTGCGCAACGGCGTAACCGCCGATTGCGGACGAAAGCCGAACGGCTTCGAGCAGTACTGCGCGGGATACGCCAGCCTTCAGCGCAGCCTCGATCTGCAGTTGCAGCTGGTCGGGCTCTGCACCATGGGCCGCCAGTGCCGAAACGAGGGCGATATGGCGGGTAGCGGAGTCGATTTCGGGTCCATCCAGGGCTACGCCGAAGACCAATGTCGCGGAGAGCTCGAATAGTCGGGGGGCCACGGTGCGCGCCGTCTCCCAGCTCTCGCCCGACCCGACGCGGTCGTGATGCAGGTCTTCGAGGGTGCTCCGCTCAGATGGGTCGAGTGCACCCGAAACCTCGGCGACCGTTCGTGTTTCGTGAGATTTTGTCACGCCACGGGCGTCCCGATCACTGAACACCTCTTGGGCCAGACGTGCGGCCGCGAGCGCATTGGGTACGCCGACTACCGGCGTCAGCTGGGTGATGATCTCGAGCACCTCCTGCCGCGTCCAACCGGTGTTCAGAGCGCCGTTGGTGTGCCATTTCATCTGCAAGGCCGTGCTGTTCAAGGCGATGTAAGTGCTCATGACGAACAATTCGCGATACTTGATGTCCACGCCTGGATGGTTGAACAGGTCGTTGTAGAACACGGTGGCGGCGTCACGCCAGAAGTGCGGTGCGCGGGTGGCCACAGAGGTGTAGGTGTCGTCCGTGGGACCGGCCGGGTATACCTGCTGGATGGTCGACAGCGACCGCTCTGCTCGTTCTTGCACGGTGCCGCCGGGCGCATCGCCGTGGTCCCAGATACGTTCGGCATCCGAAGACATGCCATTGGCGTCGCGCTCTTTGAAGACCTGGTCTGCGATCGCGATCGCGTTCACCGCAGTCGGTGTTCCCGTAGCCTGCGAGATGGTCGCCAGTCCTTCGACGATTTCCTGCTGGGTCGCCCCGGCGTCGAGGGCACCGTGGAGGTGTTCGGGTAAGTGCGATACGGCTTTTCGTCCCATCGCTGCCAGCGCAGCCACGGTCGCCAACTCGCGGTCCTTCACGGCCAGGACAGTGGTGGCCTTCAATGCCGTGAGTACCGTGCCGGCGGCTGTCGACTTCTGAGCGTTCATGGGGATCTCCTTCTCTCTGCCGACGTGGCGGGGCCGTCTGGGGCGGCTGCCGTGTTCGGCTCCTTGTGCGTTGAAGGAACCTTCAATATCAGGGTTTTGTTCCGGCGTCCCCATACCTCTCGGGGAACCTGCCCGCATCCGCCGCATCTGCGGTCCACGACCACCCGGCCAGGCCGTGCATTCGCGCGCGGGTCCGACGAACGCGGTCGACCTCGGGAAACCGTGGCGCCGCCGGGTCAGGCGTTCCGATACGCGCGCACTGCGACGGCAGTCCGCCAGATCTCAGTTTCTTGAATTCGCCCGAAAGAGCATTCGACTGTCGCTGCGGATCAAGCATCCTGAACGGCCCGCGCCGGCGCAAGAACGGCCAGCGCGCCCTTACCAGTTGCCGCTAGGCGATATCGAGGCCGGGCACCAGGTCGGCTGCACGTTCGAGCAGCAGCAGAAGGTGTTGATAATCGTTGCCGGACATCGCTTGTCGCAGCGCGGATTCCACGTGGCGTGCCAGTTCGTGGGCCTGGGTGGCCTTCGTGACGCCCGACTCGGTCAGGGACACCAGCATGACCCTGGCATGGTCCGGTGACGAGTGCCGGGTGACCAGGCCCTTGGCTTCGAGATTCTTCACGATGCCGGTCATGGTTTGTGACGTGACTAGGGCTTCGCGGGCGAGATGGGTGGCCGACTTGGGGACGCCATCGGCCAGCAGCGTGAGCACTTTGCACTGAGATTCGGTTAGGTCCAACGCTTTTACCGCGGCGGCCTTACGCAACACGAGGGCGTTGTCAGCCAGTTTGAGTCGGTAGGCCAGTGCTCCCACGGATTCGGGGTCGCCGACGGCGACGTCTGTGTCTTCGATCGTCGCGTCCACGTCACCACCAGTTTCTCGCCACTCTCAGGATCCTACATCGATGACGGTACCCGAGGCCGGAATATGTCGCGCTTATTGATGGTTCCTTCATCACAACAGTAAGTTGTTACTGGCAAGGAGACTGAGATGCAAGCATTGACCGGGAGAACGGCCCTCGTCACCGGCGCTACTGCCGGAATCGGCCGTGCCATCGCCTTACAACTGGCCGCCGAAGGCGCCGACGTCGTCGTCCACGGACGCAACACCGATCGCGGGCGCGCATTGGTCGCCGAGATTCACGCAGCGGGTGGGTCCGCGCGCTTCATTGCAGCGGACCTCGTCGACAGCGGTGACGTCGAACGGCTCGCACGTGAAGCGGGCGCTGTCGACATCTTGATCAACAACGCCGGCGTCTACCAGTTCCTAGCGACCGACCAGATGAGCGACGAAGGGTTCGCCCTGCACATGGATCTCAACACCCGCGCACCGTACGTACTGGTCAAGACGCTCGCGCCGGGAATGGCGCGCCGCGGCCGCGGGTCCATCGTCAACATCAGCACCCTAGCTGCGGCCGTCCCCACCGCCGGCACCGGCATGTACTCCGCATCGAAGGCAGCCCTGGAGCAGCTGACCCGAGTCTGGGCGGCCGAGTACGCCGAGGCTGGCGTGCGAGTCAACGCCGTGGCTCCCGGACCGACCCGTTCGGCCGGCACGGACGACATGGATCCCGCGACCGTCAAGGCGGTCGCCGACACCACGGCCCTTGGACGCATCGCCGAGCCCGAAGAGATCGCAGAACCCGTGGTGTTCCTGGCGTCCGATCGGGCCAGCTACATCACCGGTGTCGTCCTCGAGGTCGCCGGAGGCCGCCGTGCCATCGCCAACTAGATCTCCACAACTCACCACGAACACCAACCCGGAAGGGACCCAACCCATGACCACCCCCAACAAGACTGCCCTCGTCATCGGCGCCACCGGCGTCGTCGGCACCAAGCTCGTCGAAGAACTGCAGGCCCGGAGTGACTGGAACATCATCGGGCTGTCGCGCCGTGGCGGCACCGACAGCGCCAACACCCGCTACATCTCCGTTGACCTGCTTGACGCCGAGGACACCCGAAAACAACTGCAGCACCTCAGGGGGGTGACACACATCTTCTTCAGTGCGTTTATCGAAGGACCGACCTGGGCCGAGATGGTGGCACCCAATCTGGCGCTGCTGGTCAACGTCCTCGACGTCATCGAGCCCGTGGCCACCAACCTTCAACACATCAGCCTGATGCAGGGCTACAAGGTCTACGGGGCGCACCTCGGGCAGTTCACCACCCCGGTCCGCGAATCCGACGGCACACACGCCTCGCCCGAATACAACGTCGTCCAGCAACGGTTCGTCGAACAGCGCCAACAAGGCAAGACCTGGACCTGGTCGGCGATGCGGCCCTCCGCAGTTGGCGGATCCTCCATCGGCACACCGATGAACCTCGCGCTCGTGATCGCCGTGTATGCCTCGATCTCAAAGGAACTCGGCGTGCCGCTGCGCTTCCCAGGCAAGCCGGGCACCTACGACACGCTCATGGAGATGACCGATGCCACCTTGCTGGCCAAGGCCACGATCTGGGCCGCGACCAACCCCCGCACCGGTGCCGACGAGTACAACATCGCCAACGGTGACCTGTTCCGATGGACCAGGACGTGGAAGGCCATCGCGACCTACTTCGACATGGAAGTCGGTGACCCGATCCACTTCTCATTGGAGGAGTCCATGCCTGGTCACCGGGGGCTGTGGGAGGACATGATGCAGCGATACGGGTTGAACTACTCGTACGACGAGGTGTCGACGTGGTGGTTCGGTGACCACGTGCTCGGCTACGACTATGACTTCTTTGCCGACACATCCAAGATTCGCCGCGCCGGCTTCCACGAATACGTCGAGACCGAAGACATGTTCCGCCAGATCTTCGACGATTTCCGTGCACAGAAGATCATCCCGTAACAGCCGATCGCACGGGCAATACAGTGGTGCCCACCTTTCACCTATACGCCGCCACCGCAGGTCATTTGGCTGCCCAGCCCGACCCCGCCTGCAGCTGTAGACCACGGCCCGCTGCGGAGAGCGAACATCAAGTCGTCGTGGCGCAAGCACGAGTGAACCGGCGGCTGCAGATCGCGGCCGCACGCTGGGCTGGGTACTCGAGCAGATCGGAGCTGGCCTCATCTTCGATCGGCTCTTCGGCATCGCGCCACCGCGACATACGCTCGACACACTCACCGCAAAGTAGTCAACAAGCGGGCAGCACACTCGTTTCGGAATCGCGAAGCGTATGCAACCAGCCGAGCACGACATCCTGCATATCAATGATATTCAGGCCTTGGAGTGCTGGGAGCGCGTCAATCGCGGCTCGACGGCCTACGCAGTAGGCGCTATGAGCGTGAATGACTACCTGATCATCCGGCGCGGGCGAGCTTGGCTCCACATTCTGCAATTCGATGACAGCCGCCAGGACTCCCAGCTGATCGGCGTCTAGACCGATTACGGACACCAATGTCGCGTTCCCACTCAGACTGTCGCGGGCGAACTGTGCGGGCACGGAAGTCTGCCGAATTGCTCCGGGAGAGTATGCAGCATCGGCACGGCGCTGGTGCTCAAGCAGTTTCGTATACGCCGATTGGCCGACCTCTTGGCGTTCCGGCTCCGTTAGGACGACATCCCACAGATACGCTCGTCGTGACGCGTGGAACGATGCACCATCGGGATACCGGACATAGAAGACGCGTTCAACGTTCCAGCGCGTTGCGAATAACACCCCAGGCGATCGCGTCAACGCCTAGATAGTCAAGAATCTCACCTTCGGGCAGCGGGTCAGTGAATGCGGATAGTCGTCGTGCAGCGTGGTGAGCCTCAGTGGGCAATCGCACCAACGCGTCAGCCAAGCACATCGTTGAAAAGCGTTGGTGCCGAATAGTGGTCGACTCGTCCACCACTTTCAAGATGCGCGACCAAGCCCTCAACCAGGAGCGGATAGCCCGCGGTGAACGTGCCCGATTGGTGCTTCTGACCCGTGACCCAGCGGAACGTCTGCCACGGGGCCGCGAGAGCGGCGCAGGTTACATCCCCCAACTCGCGTGAGCTCTCATGGCCATCACTTGCGCTCCGGTACGACACGCTGGTCTGGCCAAACGCGATCTGGGATGGCGCTGAGGGCATTCGATGAAGCGGACTTCGTAGGCACAATCGCGGCTCCCGGCACTCGGGGGAATCACCACGATCTTCAACCCGCGCCCCGGACCGAGGCGATCGACACGCCGGACCGAGCGGCCGCGAATCTCACTGGCCTGTCATACATGACATCCACATGACATCGCGGATGAGGATATGACATCAGGAGTGAAAACCTACAAGACGAACTGGCTACCGCGCCATATTCGTGAACCGCGAGAAGTGAAGCTGGTGCGCCACAGTAATATTCGCCGTCGGTCCGTTACGGTGCTTGCCCAGGATGATGTCGGCTTCACCTCCGCGGGGATCTTCGCGGTCGATCGCGTCGGGTCGGTGCAGCAGGAGGACCATGTCCGCATCTTGTTCCAGCGAATTATGAAGACTAACTAAGTTTGCAACGAAGTTGTGTGTCCCGCTTACGGTTCCGTCGTACACGTCTTGCGTACCGACGCTGGTGACCTCGACGATCTTGTCCCATAACGCGTCGTTCGTTGCGAGATCAGGAAGTTCCTGATCTTCGAAGATGCTCGCGATTCGATGCAAACGCTTTCGACCTGGCGCATGCGTCCACATCTTGGGGCCTTCGGACCATGTGCCAGTTGCGAGTGCGAAGTCCTGCTCAGTCCACTTCCTCTTAGCAAGAATTGCCTTGACCCGGTCCCATACTTCAACTGGGACGGTATCCGAATGTGCCCGGGCTTCGACCGACTGAAGTTGTGTGAGCACCTCGCGGACGGCGAAGAACTTCTCGCCGTGGCCGTCCACGCTGCTGAGGAAATTGCGTTGATTATCGGCGCCGAAAATATTCAGATGCCAAATATCGCGATGCCCAGATTTGCGCGCTCGGTAGATCCGAGTGTTGATGTCCAACCGCAACAGCAACAGGGCAACATCGTCCACCAATCGGCGGCTCGTCGACGCATAGTAGATGCGCCCCTGCTTGACCTTGTAATCCCACCGTACGGACCCGTCGGTGGCCCACAGATGCCGCAGGAACAACGCCACCTGATCATTCGGCAACGCGAAAACCACTTGCGGAACAAACTTCTCGTAGCTGCGCTTACCGAATAAGCCGAGCTTGTCCAGCCACGCGGCAATCGGATTCCGCTTGCCGTGCGTCAACCGGTACGGCGCAGGCAGTCGGAGTGTGGTGACACGTGCCGCCGGGTAATCGTCGCGGACCGCTGTGACACCGAAGTGCTTGGCCGCCTTGGTGACCGCAGGCAGGTTCTGCTCATCAATCGATGCGTAACGAATCGGCTGACGCTTCACGCAAGGGCCGTCGCCGATCATGTTCGCTAGAAGAATGATTTCGGACTCGTCCATCCGCGCGGTGCCAACAGGCTCCGGAACGCGTCGGGGCACCGCAACCCGACTTCCAACTGCCAATTCCCCCAACGGAACCCAGCCGTCCAATGTCATAAACGGGTGGTTGGCCGTGGCCTCGACCTCGCGCCCCGAGGCCAGCCGGACTTTGAAGACTTCCTTGTGCCCGCTGTAGAACACGTTGGTCATCGGACGAGCCACCATGTTCTTGTGCTCGTCGAGCGACCACACCAACGGCCGCTCCCCGGTCGCCATCAGCTCACCGAAGGTAACCTCAGCACCGTTGTCGGCGCGCAGAATTCGCGTGTTCGCGGTCAGGCAGCCCGACTCACGAAGGTCTGAGACCTGCGGACGCTTGTCGGTGCGCTGCTCGGGGCCACGGTTCAGCTGGCTGATCGCGATCACCGGCACTTCAAGTTCTTTGGCCATCAGTTTGAGGCTTCGGGAGAAGTCCGACACCTCTTGCTGGCGTGACTCGTACTTCTTGCCCGAGCTCATCAGCTGCATGTAGTCGACGACCACAAGCTTCAGATCCGCCTTCTGGGCCAACCGTCGTCCCTTGGCCCGGATTTCCATCATGGTCAGGTTCGGCGAATCATCGATGTAGAGCGGCGCCTCGCTGATCTCGCTCATCCGGCGGGCTAGCTTGGTCCAGTCGTCGTCGCTCATCCGGCCCGAACGCATATCGGCCAGTTTGATTTTCGCCTCGGCCGAGAGCAGGCGCATGACGATCTCGGACTTGCTCATTTCCAGCGAGAAGATGACGCTGGCCATCCGGTGCTTGATCGAGCAGGACCGCATGAAGTCCAGCCCCAGTGTCGAGTTGTGGGTCGGCACCATGGCCGGGCCGGCGAGGTATAGATGCGCCGGGTTGTCCACCTCGACGCACCGCACCGGCACACTGGGCAGCCGTCGCACCGCGACCACCTGGCATACCGGCGCCAGCACGGCGGCTCCCCCGGCCGAGGTCGGTGCTGCAATGGTGTGCAAACCCGGCCGCAGGTGCATGGTGGTGCGGACGCCGTCGCCTGTCGGCCACTGATGCTGCGCATCGGCGACAATCGTTGTCCCGTCGGAGAACTCAACCTCGAAGCAGGGCCGGTCGAGCATGATCTCGGTGGCCGCGACAACGCGGGTGGGTTCACCATCGGCACCGATGAGGTAGTCCCCCACCGCGACATCACCCATCGAGGTCCACCCGTTGGGGGTGGGCAGCGGGGTGTCGAGCGCGAGCGCCTTCCCGACACCGGGCCGCGCGGCGATGATGACCATCTGCCCGGGGTGCAGGCCGTTGGTGATCTCGTCGAACTCGGTGAACCCGGTCGGCACACCGCGCGAGATGCCGCCCTGCGAAGCGATCGCATCGATCTCGTCCATGGTGGGCTGCAGCAAGTCTTCGAGCGCGACGAAGTCCTCGGAGGCGCGCCGTTCGGTCACGTCGTAGATCTCAGCCTGGGCCCGATCGACCACATCGGCGACATCGGCGCCGTCGGCCCCGGCGTAGCCGTACTGCACAACCCGGGTGCCCGCCTCCACCAACCGGCGCAGCAGCGCCTTCTCGGCCACGATGCCGGCGTAGAAACCGGCATTGGCCGCGGTCGGCACGGTGGAGATCAGCGTGTGCAGATAGGGCGCCCCGCCGATACGACGAAGCAGGCTGCGGCGATCGAGTTCGGCGGCGACGGTGACGGCGTCGGCGGGTTCACCCCGGCCGTAGAGATCCAGGATGGCGTCGTAGACGTTCTGGTGCGACGGACGGTAGAAGTCCCCGGGACGCAACCGCTCGAGCACGTCGGCGATCGCGTCCTTGCTCAACAACATGCCGCCGAGGACTGCCTGCTCGGCCGCCATGTCCTGCGGCGGCTGCCGGCCGAAATCCTCCCCAGGCGGAGGGCCATCCGTCTCCGAATCCGGATGCCCCAGGTCGTCCACCACCGCCACGGACTCCCCACCCCCTTCCGAGACCTGCCTCACGACGGGCTCGAACACTTATTCGAATCGGTACTGCGACTGTAGAACAGGGCTCCGACAACAGCTCGTGACGGGCACCGCGACGCATCACGGTAGACCGTTGCTGGCGCCGCCCGAAACCACCCCTGTTGATGAACCTGTGGATGGTCTGGGGATAGGTCTCGGTCGCAGTGTTGAGCCTCTGGGGAGAACCTGTGGATCATTCCAGGACAATCTGTTGTTTTACCAGGTCAGAGTCCCATAGCGGTTGTCAGTAATTGTGTATGGAAAGTTCTTCGGCGTGTCGTCCCGGGTTGCTGTCCCGGGCGTGTTGTGTTGCGCCCAGGGACCGCGCGGGTTAACACCGAGTTAGGTTCGCTGTCCAGAGTTTCCCGCAACGAGTTCGCCAGAGATGCAGCAACGCCCGGGTGGAAACCTCTACAGGTCCCCACCCGGGCGATTGAGTGCTGGCGGATTGACTCCGCTACGGATTACTCCGCGACGGGATTACTCCGCTACAACGTGCAGCGACACCTTGGCCTCGACCCCGGTGTGCAGCCGGACGGTAACCGGATGCGTGCCGACCGACTTGATGTGCGCCTTGGGCAGCTGCACAGTGCGCTTGTCCAGGTTCGGGCCGCCGGCCTTCTTGATCACGGCCACGACATCAGCAGCGGTGACCGAACCGAACAGCTTGCCGGTGTCGCCAGCAGCCTGAACCGGCAGCGACACCTCGCCCAGACCCTCGAGCGCGATCTTGAGCTCGTTGGCATGCTCGACGCCACGAATCGACTTGGCTTCGCGCGCCCGACGGATCTCGTCGGCCTGGCGCTCGGCACCACGGGAGGCCACGATGGCCAGCCCGCGGGGCAGCAGGTAGTTACGGCCGTAGCCGTCCTTGACCTCGACGGCGTCGCCTGGGACACCCAGGTGTTCCACCTCAGCGGTGAGAATCAGCTTCATTGGTCTACCCCCTACCGCGTCGACGAACCGAAGGGCAGCAGAGCTACCTCGCGGGCGTTCTTCACGGCGATGGCGACATCGCGCTGGTGCTGGACGCAGTTGCCGGTCACCCGGCGAGCGCGGATCTTGCCGCGCTCGCTGATGTAGGTGCGCAGCAGCGCAGTGTCCTTGTAATCGATGATCTGCCCCTTGCCCTTCTTGGAGCAGAACACGCACTTCCGAGTCTTGACCGGCTTTTCCGGTGCCGGCCGCCTCTTAGTGGTCTTGGCCATTGGTTATCTCTTCCTTGCAAAAATTTTCGATGTTGATCAGAACGGCGGCTCGTCGTCGGCCCCGCTGAAGGAGCCCGACGCGGGCGCACTGCCCCACGGATCGTCTTTGGGCTCGGCTGGGCGCGAAGCCCCGCCGCCACCACCGCCACCGCCGAAGCCACCGCCTCCGCCGCCACTGCGGCTGGCCTTGTTGACCTTGGCCGTGGCGTAGCGCAGGGACGGACCGATCTCGTCGACCTCGACCTCGACAACGGTGCGCTTCTCACCCTCACGGGTTTCGAAGGAACGCTGCTTGAGCCGACCCGTGACGATCACCCGCGAACCCCGGGTGAGGCTCTCGGCCACATTCTCGGCCGCCTCACGCCAGATGTTGCACCGAAGGAACAGCGCCTCGCCGTCCTTCCACTCGTTGCTCTGCCGATCGAACATCCTCGGCGTCGAGGCAACGGTGAAGTTGGCGACAGCTGCGCCGGACGGAGTGAAACGCAATTCCGGGTCAGCGGTCAGGTTTCCGACAACTGTGATGGTGGTGTCACCAGCCACGAGATCCTCCTGGGATAGGCATGTCCGTTTGCGCGAAGCCTACGTAGCCCCGCCGACGACTGACAGCCTTTAGTGCTTGTCGGTCCGCATCACCTTGGTCCGCAGCACGGACTCGTTCAGGTTCAGCTGACGGTCGAGCTCGGACACGGTGGCCGGTTCAGCCTTGACATCGACGATGGCGTAGATGCCCTCGGCGTGCTTGGCGATCTCGTAGGCCAGCCGGCGGCGGCCCCAGATATCGACCTTTTCGACACTGCCACCGTCCTTGCGGATGACGTTCAGGAACGCCTCCAGCGAGGGAGCTACGGTGCGCTCGTCGAGTGTCGGGTCGAGAATGACCATGATTTCGTATGGACGCATAAGGAACCCATCACCTCCTATGGTCGTTGCGGCCACGGCGTGTCCGTGGCAGGAGGGTCGCCTGCGTCGGCAACCGGCCTAGGCTACCCGAAAGCGCCCTGATCTGCGAAATCCGTATAGGGTGAGCCCGTTGATCTTCGAGGATGGGGGACTCTGTGACCTTTCCCAACGGGCCCTATGGTCAGGGCTTTCCCGACCAGCCCGGTTATCAACAACAACCCGGCTATCCCCAGCACCCTGGGTATCTCCAACAGCCTGGATATCCGCAGCACCCTGCTTTTGCACAGCAGCCGAGTTACCCACAGCAGGGCTACCCGCAGCAGCCCTACGGAATGCCGCCCGCATCGCCTGCGTCACCGAGTGGGGTGACCGGCATCATCGCGGGGGTTCTTGCCGGGCTCGGCGGCCTGACGAACTTTGTCGGCGGCCTCTTCATGGCCTTCGGGCTTTCCGTCCTGATCGGCGAGACGTCCGATGCGGCCGGTTCTGCCGGGGGCGCGTGGACAGCACTGATCGCCATCACGATATTGAACGTCGTTGCCGGGGTGTTGCTACTGATCGGAACGGTGACGTTGTTGTTGCACAAGATGATTGGTCGCTGGCTCGTGGCGGCGGGATGCGCGGTATCTATTCTGAGTACCCTGATCAACCTCACGGTGACGCCCTCGGCCATCGCAGACTACGAGTACAACCGCGGCGTGGGTGCGGACCTCGTGGGTGTCATTTTCCCCATCGTGACGCTCGTGCTGGTACTGCTGCCGTCGACCGCTGCGTGGATCCGGGCGAAGCAGAATCCGGTTGCGCCCCAGTTCTATCCGCCGTACCCGGGCTGATCGACTATGTACAGACGCGCCACCCATCCACGATCGGAGCAGCAGTGACCTCTCCCCCAGGATCCGAGGGTCAACCCGAGCACGCGCTCGGCGAATCCCAACCGGACGGACCATTGGCCGCGCCTGGGGCTTCGCCGAGCGGGGTCGCAGCGATCATCACGGCTGTCCTGGCCGGGATCGGCGCCCTGTTGACCCTCAGCAACGGCATCGCCGGCCTGTCCGGACTCGTCGCGCTGGCCGGTGACGCGGGCTTGCGAACTCTGGCCCTCAGATCCCCCGGGGCGCTGACGCTGACCGTCCTGGCGACCCTGCTGAGCGTCGCCTGCGGACTCCTGCTCCTGGCCGGCACGGTGGCGCTGTTGCGCCGCAAGATGATCGGCCGTCACCTCATCGTCAGCGGCTGCGTCTTGATAATCCTCGGCAGCTTGATCAGCCTCGGGCTGAATCTCGCCGCGGCCGCCCGCTACGGGTCCTTCGGCATCAGTGGGCTGGCAATCTTGAGTCTCGTGCTGCCGGTCGCCACGATCGTGGTGGCGTTGCTCCCGTCGACCAGGGCGTGGATCCAGGCGAAACAGGATTTGGTCGCAGCTACCTGAGACCGGCCAACTCCGGTATCCGCCACGTCACGGCTGATCCCACCCGTTGTCACGCCAGCGTGGCCGTCGGCATCGAACGTCACTCTGGCGTGACAACCGAGGCGGCGTCCGCCAACTCCGGCTCGGGGTCAGGCCTAGGTTCGATCCGCACCCGGTCAGCTGAGGGCCGCAGCCAGTCCGGCAGCCAGCGCGGCGGGGCGTCGGACGCGCGGTCGAACACTCCGCCGGTGGGGTCGTCGATGCGGCCACCGTGCCGAACCAAATCCAGTTCCGGACGATAGATCTGGCGAATGATCAACGCGCACAACATGATCACCGCGAGGTCACGCAGCAACACGGTGGTGGTGAACCATTGCTCAGGTAGGCCCTTGTTGGCCTCGCCGTACAGATACAGCATGCGTGGCACCCACACCAGAGCGTCGATCGTCATCCACGCCAACAGGATTCGGCGGTGCGGCAGGGCCAGTACCGCCAGCGGAACCAGCCACAGCGAGAACTGCGGGCTCCACACCTTGTTGGTCAGCAGGAAGGCAGCGATCACCAGGAACGCCAGTTGCGCCAACCGGGGCCGTTGCGGCGCCGTCAGTGCGATGTAGCCGATCGCGATACAGCACGCCGCGAACAACACTGCGGTCACAGTGTTGAGCACCGTCGGCGGCTGCCAGAAACCCAGGTCCGGATCGAAGCCCTGCCAGTCGCTGAACGACTTCACCACGTTGTACAGCGAATCCATGTCGTCACCGCGACGGGTATTGAGCCGGAAGAATTCGGACCACCCGCGCGGGAACAGCACCATCATCGGCAGGTTGATGACCAACCACGTCGCGACCGCGGTCAGCGCCGTCTTGCCGACCTCCCGCAGACGCCCGGTGCGCAACCCGAGCAGGACCAGCGGAACGAACAACAGCAGCGGATACAGCTTGGCCGCCACGCCGATCCCGATCAGTGCCCCGGCCCACACCGGTTTTCGCCGGGCCCACGCCAGCATCGCGCCTGCAGCAGAGGCTGTCGCGAGCGCGTCGAAGTTGGTGAACACCTGGAAGATCACGATCGGTGAGCCGGCCACCAACGCGGCATCCCACACTCGCCTGCCGGCCAGTCGCGAGGTGGCCCAGATCGTCGCCAACCAGGCCAGCGCCAAACCGAACGCGGAGATGTTGAAGAACATCACCACCTCGGCCACCAGCGGGACCGACACCAGCTTCGTCAGCGCGGTGTAGGTCTTGGCCAGTGACATCGACGTGTACTGGTAAAGCCCGGTCAGCACCGGATACTCCATGTAACGGATCGCCGGACTGCCGTCGTACTGCAGGCGCGGCTTACCGGTTGCGTCGTTCTCGACCCAACTGGACTTGTAGGGAAACTTGCCCTGGTTCAACAACTCTGCGGTGTAGAGCGGAACGGTGTCGGAGTAGCACAGCTCGTAATAGGCCCGGTTGTTCTCCCAGTTGGCCACCCGCTCGCCTGCGCCGCCTTTGCCCGTCGTCTGCAGGCACGCGGTCTTGGAGGTATAGCCCAATGCCAGGAACACCACGGCGATGACGAACATCACCCGCAATGGGGTCATGAACCGCGACCGACCGATCAACGCATGTCGGCCGACGGGTCCGCCCACGGTCTGCGACAGCGCCTCGGCCAGCGGGTCGTTGCGGCTGGGGAGGTCGCGTTCGTTGGCGCTCCGCTGGTCTTCTGCCGGCGGAGCCGGCGAGTCGAACCCGACCGGCGGGGCCGGCGAATCCAGCCCTCCCGACCGAGCCGGCGATACCCGGTCCGTCACGGAGGCGGCGGTGGCACCGGAACCCCCGGCGCGCCGGGCACAACAGGTGCTCCCGGCGGCGGTCCGATCGGCACGGTCGTCGGGGGGCCGATCGGGATCGTGATCCCCGGGGCCACTTCGATGGTCGGCTGAATCACGGTCTCCGAAGGCATCACCGAGACCTGCGGACCGTTCGGGAGCGTCCCGGGCGGCGGCGCCGCCGGGGCCTGAGGCACACCCGCATAGCCACCGATCTCAGTCGGCTTCGGGAACGTCTCGTTGTCGGTACCCTTCAGCGCACCGTCCATGGTGCTTTTCCAGATGTCCGACGGCAGACCCGATCCATAGACCGGCCCACCCGCCGGTGTCTTCAACGGGTTCACACCGTCGGAGGTACCCACCCAGACCGCAGTCGAAAGCGACGGCGTGTAGCCGACCATCCAGGCGTCACGATTGTCACCGGTATCGCCGAGCTGGTTGGTGCCCGTCTTGGCGGCCGAGGCGCGCCCGCCGGCCAAGTTGTGCCCGCGCGACCAGCCGGCGATCGGCTGCATCGCCGACGTGACGTTGTCGGCCACCGCCTTGTCGATGCGCTGCTCGCCGTTGTCCTGGCTGGAGGCGTCGAACAACACCTGGCCCGAGGAGTTCACCACCTTCTGCACGAAGTGCGGCTTGTGATAGACACCGGAGGCTGCGAGCGTCGCGTACGCCGACGCCATGTCGATCACCCGGGACTGGTACTGGCCCAACACCACACCGTTGTTCGGTGGGCCGCCCTTGCCGTCCTCGGACAGCGTGTGCTCGACGCCGGGGAAACTCTCGGCCACACCGGCATCGTGCGCAGCCTTCGCCACATCCTCGGGGCCGTGCTCCAGTTTGAGCATCAGCCGGTAGTAACTGGTGTTCAGCGACCGCTTGAGCGCTTCGGCGATCGAGCAGGTGCCACACCCTTCACCTTCGACGTTGCTGATCTTGATGCCATTGACCGTCACCGGCCCACTGTCGACCTGATAGCCCAGGCCGATGCCCTGCTGCAGGGCAGCGACGAGCGCGAACACCTTGAACGACGAACCGGTCGGCAGGCCCGCCTGGGCGAAGTCGAAGCCATTGGCATCCGAGCCGCCGTAGTAGGCCTTGACCGAGCCATCCTGCGGATCGATGGAGACCACCGCAGTCCGCATGTCGGACTCCTGGCCATCCATGTACTTGGTCACCGCGGCCTCGGCGGCCTGCTGGGCCTGCGGGTCGATCGTGGTGGTGACCTGCAGACCCTCGGTGTTGAGCGCCTGCTCACTGATGTCGAACAGATCCAGCAGTTCCTTGGTGACCTGCCGCTCGATCAGTCCGTTCGGGCCGGTCGTCTGGTTGGCCTGGCGGGCCTGGTCCGGCGGCACCGTCGGCGGGAACACCTGTCCGGCGCGGTCCTGGGCCGACAGCGCGCCCATGTCGACCATGCCGTCGAGCACCCAGTTCCACCGCTCGGCGGCGCCCTCCGGATCCACGGCGGGGTCCAACGTCGACGGGCGCTGGATCAGCGCGGCCATCAGTGCGCCCTCGGCGACAGTGAGCTGCTCGACCGGCTTGTCGAAGTACGCCTTGGCCGCCGCCGCGATCCCGTACGAGCCGCGACCGAAATAGATCATGTTCAGATACGCCTGCATCACAGCGTCTTTGGACCATTCGCTGGCCATCTTGGTCGAGATGACCAGCTCCTTGGCCTTACGGATCAGACCGCCGATGCCGGAGCGCTCGTCACCGACGAGTGCGTTCTTGACGTACTGCTGGGTGATGGTCGATCCGCCCTGCAGATCACCGCCCACCAGGTTGTTCTTGATCGCGCGCAACAGCGCTGTGAACGAGAAGCCCGGATTCGTGTAGAAGTCGCGGTCCTCGGCGGCCATCACCGCGTTGCGGACGTGCTCAGGGATCTTGTCGATGCCGACGTCGACCCGGTTGCCTTCCGGCGGAACGATCTTGGCGATCTCGCTGCCGTCGCTGGCCATGATCGTCGACACCTGATTGGTGCGGATGTCGCCGGGCTGCGGGACGTCGACGATCATGTACGCCATACCGAAGGTCACCAGCGGAAGCAGGACCATCGCCACCACTGCGGCTATCGACAGGCGTCGGACCAGCTTCCAGTTGATGTGGAACTGCCGGGTCGGCCCCGGACCCGACGGACCTGAAGACCCCGCCGCACGGCCGCCCCCCGGCGGCGGAGGGGGAGATTTAGGTGGCGGCGGTTTCGGCGGCGGAGTGCCGTCCATCGCTGCTCTGACGACGTCCAACGGGCCCGGCCCGCCGTCGCGCACCGGAGGCAGCACCGTGGTGAGCCGGTCGTCGGGCGGTACCGCCGGACGACCGGGACGACCGGTGGGACCATTCGGCCGTCCCGTGGACGCACTCTCGGCCGGTGGCCGCGGATCCCGGGCCGGCGGCCGCTTCTCGCGAGCGGGCGGCGGATTCTCGCGCGCGCCAAGGCGGTCAGCCGCACTCCGGATGTCGTTGGCTGACCGGCTATGGCGCCCTTCGTTATTCACTGGCCGTACGCGCCGATTTGCGCGTGCCTCGAGTGCCACGTGCCTTCGGCGGCCGAGGCGCGCCCAGGACATATGACTTGACCAAATGATTCCAACTGCAGGTGCGGCATACCTCAACCACATGGACTGCGAACTCGTCGTAACGAGTTGCCAACATCACCAGCTCCTCCGCGGTGCGCGCCGAGCCCGATACCGGGCCCAGATGTTCACCGAAAACCCACGACACCAGCGTGAGCTGCTCTTTACGGCAGATCGGACACATCACCGAACTTTGCTTGCCGTGAAACTTTGCCGCGCGCAGCAGGTACGGGTTGGCATCACAGACCTCCGAGACGCCGGTGCGCCCCGAATAGACCTCAGCCAGCAGGGACCGCCGCCGAAGCGCGTAGTCCACCACCTGTCTCTGCAATCGCACGATGACCAGAGTACGTCGACCCCCTCGACACCGAGGCGCGACCGCGTCACACCTCCTACGATCATCGGCGTGGCAACTCGGCAGACCTCGACCACCAGGGCCAAAGACAGCGATCGCGACGACACCTGCAAGGTGCTCGACAACGCGCTCGGCGAGGGCCAGTTGTCCATGGAAGAACACCGCCAACGGGTGTCGGCGGCCACCACCGCCACGACCCTGGGAGACCTGGCCCGCCTGGTCGATGATCTGCAGAACTCCAACGCGTCGGTGCAGATGCCGACGCTGACCGAGCCCCGCCTGCCCCGCATTCGTAAGCCCGCCGGTTCCGGGTGGGGGCTGCGGCTGGCCTCGGCCGCCGTACTTGTGGTGCTCGGCATCGGCATCGGCTGGGGCCTGTACGGAAACACCTCCTCACCACTGAGTTTCAACCCCGACCCAGGGGCGGTGCCGGACGGCGTCGACCCGGTGGTGCTGACCCCGCCGACACAGCTGCAATCGCTCAACGGGGTCAAGGGCCTGTTCGAGCAGATGCGCAAGAAGTTCGGCAACACCAGCGGCTTCGAACTGCACATCGATCCGGACTCGGCCCTGTTGTATCGCCCGGATCCGCAGGACAGCCGCAAGAAGGTCTACTACCGGTACACCGGTGGCTGGGGCGACCCGAGCTCAGATCCGCGGAGCATCGACAAAGAAGATCGCCTCGTCGACCTGGCGGCTTTCGATTACGAAAAGGCGCTCGGTGTCATGCGGGGCGCGCCCGACACACTCAACACCAAACGTGCCGACGTGAAGAGCACGTGGCTGCGCATCACACCATCCGAGGATCCCTCGACCCCTGAGGCCATCAACATCGCGGTCATCGTCAGCAGCGACTTCGGCGGCGGGAACATCGACCTCTACCCCGACGGCACCGTCAAGGGGATGTACCGCAACAACGGGTGAACCGGGCTCCGGCCCGCCCGGAGCCGACCTTCGTTGCCCTCTGCACCGCTCGCGTCACTCTGGCGTGACACGCGTGCCCGGCAGCCGCTCCAGCGCGACAATCGACGGCATTCACTTGGCACCAAATATATCGGCGCGATACAGTTTGGCGAGGTGTTGATCCGTCGTAGCGATCAATCCCATCTGATCTGTCGAAAGGGGTGTTCTCGATGCTGGAGCTCGCAGTCCTGGGTCTTCTTCTCGAGTCACCCATGCACGGCTATGAGCTGCGCAAGCGATTGACGGGTCTGTTGGGGGCATTCAGGGCGTTCTCGTACGGGTCGCTCTATCCGGCACTACGTCGCATGCAGGCCGACGGCCTGATCGTCGAGGACGCCGCACCCTTGGGACCGACCAAGGTGCGCCGCGCTCGGCGCGTGTATCAGCTGACGGATGCCGGCAAGCAGCGATTCACCGAGTTGGTCGCCGACACGGGGCCACAGAACTTCTCTGACGACGGGTTCGGTGTCCACCTCGCCTTCTTCAACCGCACCCCGGCCGAGGCCCGGATGCGAATCCTGGAGGGGCGGCGCCGTCAGGTGGAGGAACGTCGGGAAGGTCTGCGGGAAGCCGTGGCGCGGGCCAGCAGTTCATTCGACCGCTACACCCGTCAGCTGCACCAGCTGGGCCTGGAGTCCAGCGAACGAGAAGTGAAATGGCTCAACGAGTTGATCGCGGCCGAACGTACGGCACAGGGGCGCTCGGAAAACATATGAGCACAGACCCGCACAAGGCCCCAGGCCGAGCACACAGAACGAGTAAGGAGATCGTCCATGTCTGAGCACGCAGGAGAAATCCGGGTCGCCATTGTCGGCGTCGGTAACTGCGCATCGTCCCTGGTCCAGGGCGTGCAGTACTACCACAACGCCGACGAGAACACGACTGTGCCGGGCCTGATGCACGTGAAGTTCGGCCCCTACCACGTGCGTGACGTGAAGTTCGTCGCCGCGTTCGACGTGGACGCCAAGAAGGTCGGCTTCGACCTGTCCGAGGCCATCTTCGCCTCCGAGAACAACACGATCAAGATCGCCGACGTGCCGCCGACCAACGTGACCGTGCAGCGCGGCCCGACGCTCGACGGCATCGGCAAGTACTACGCCGACACCATCGAGATCTCCGACTTCGAGCCGGTCGACGTGGTCAAGGCGCTCAAGGACGCCAAGGTCGACGTGCTGGTCTCCTACCTGCCGGTGGGCTCCGAAGAGGCCGACAAGTTCTACGCCCAGTGCTGCATCGACGCCGGCGTGGCCTTCGTCAACGCGCTTCCGGTGTTCATCGCCTCCGACCCGGTGTGGGCCAAGAAGTTCGAGGACGCCGGTGTCCCGATCGTCGGCGACGACATCAAGAGCCAGGTCGGCGCGACCATCACCCACCGCGTGATGGCCAAGCTGTTCGAGGACCGCGGCGTCACGCTGGACCGCACCTACCAGCTCAACGTCGGCGGCAACATGGACTTCCTGAACATGCTGGAGCGCTCACGCCTGGAGTCCAAGAAGGTCTCCAAGACCCAGGCCGTCACCTCCAACCTGACCGGCTCACTGGCCGGCAAGGTCGAGGACAAGAACGTCCACATCGGCCCGTCCGACCACGTCGCGTGGCTCGACGACCGCAAGTGGGCCTATGTGCGCCTGGAAGGCCGCGCCTTCGGTGACGTGCCGCTGAACCTGGAGTACAAGCTCGAGGTCTGGGACTCGCCGAACTCGGCCGGCGTGATCATCGACGCGGTGCGCGCCGCCAAGATCGCCAAGGACCGCGGCATCGGCGGCCCCATCGAGGCAGCGTCTGCCTACCTGATGAAGAGCCCGCCGAAGCAGATCGCCGATGACGTCGCCCGCATCGAGCTGGAGACCTTCATCGAGGGCTGACCCTCGTCGTTTTCACTCTGCGCCCAGGGCGTGTGCTTCTCGCACAACCACGCCCTGGGCGCAGAGTCGTTTCCGGGTTAGGGTCCCGGGGTGGCCAAGCCCCAGATCTCCGATGACGACCTGCTCACGCTCGACGAGTTCGGCCTCCTCGACGAGAACGCCGAACAGATCGGTGCCAGTGGCCCACTGCCGCCGGTCGAGCGCATCGAGCAGGGGCCGATCAGCGCGCTGAAGTTCGGCACCGCCACCCCACGCATCGTGTTCCTGCACGGCGGCGGCCAGAACGCCCACACCTGGGACACCGTCATCCTCGGACTCGGCGAGCCGGCCCTGGCGGTGGATC
The DNA here is from genome assembly GCF_011745145.1 of Mycobacterium sp. DL440. Lineage (NCBI taxonomy): Bacteria > Bacillati > Actinomycetota > Actinomycetes > Mycobacteriales > Mycobacteriaceae > Mycobacterium > Mycobacterium sp. DL440. The sequence goes on from NZ_CP050191.1 coordinate 5,232,877, forward strand.
TGCCCGGCCACGGCCGTTCGGCGTGGCGGGAGGACGGCGACTACGGCCCGAAACTGAATGCGGCAAGCCTGATTCCGGTTCTGGAAACCCACGCCCCTGACCCGCGACTGGTGGTCGGGATGTCGCTGGGTGGATTGACCGCACTGCGGATCGCGGCAACCGAGCCCCGGCTGGTACCCGAACTCGCACTGGTCGACGTCACGCCGTCGGCACCCGAGCGTCACAACGAGATGACCAAGGCGCAGATGGGCACCGTCGCCCTGGTGCAGGAGAACCGCACCTTCCCGACGTTTCGGGCCATGCTCGACGTGACCGTCGCCGCCGCGCCACATCGGGACCGGAATTCGTTGCGGCGCGGTGTGTTCCACAACTCCAAGCAGCTTGAGGACGGCACCTGGACGTGGCGGTACGACACGTTCCGCAAGGGTGACGGGTTTGACGGGTTGTGGGACGACGTCCCGGCGATCACCATGCCCACCACCTTGATCCGCGGCGCCAACTCGTATTTCGTCAACGACGAAGACGCCGAGACGTTCGCAAATAACGCACCGGGCTTTCAGCGCACCCACGTTGTCGCCGACTCCGGCCACTCCGTGCAGGGCGATCAGCCGGCGAAGCTGGTAGAGCTCCTGCGCGGTCTGCTGGGCTGACCCGGCGGGAAAGTCCGAACCTCGACCACCCGATTCGCGTGAGTAGGCTCGGAAAAGTGAGCCATCCCATCCGCATCGGCGTACAACTGCAGCCGCAGCACTCCCCCACCTACAGCCACATCCGCGACGCAGTGCGCCGCTGTGAGGACATCGGCGTCGACATCGCCTTCAACTGGGATCACTTCTTCCCGCTCTACGGCGATCCCGAGGGTGCGCACTACGAATGCTGGACCATGCTCGGCGCCTGGGCCGAGCAGACCTCGCGCATCGAGATCGGCGCACTGGTCAGCTGCAACTCCTACCGCAACCCCGAACTACTGGCCGACATGGCCCGCACCGTCGACCACATCTCCGACGGTCGGCTCATTCTTGGTATCGGAAGTGGTTGGAAACAAAAGGATTACGACGAGTACGGGTACGAGTTCGGCACCGCGGGCAGCCGCCTGGACGATCTGGCCGAAGCGCTGCCGCGGATCGAGGCCCGGCTGGCCAAGCTCAACCCGGCGCCCACCCGCGAGATCCCGATCCTCATCGGTGGTCAGGGCGAACGCAAGACCTTGCGCCTCGTGGCCGAGCACGCCCACATCTGGCACGCATTCGTCGACCACACCACCTATCCGGGCAAGGCCGCGGTGCTCGCCGAGCACTGCGCCACGACAGGCCGCGACCCGTCGACTGTGCAGCGCTCGGCAGGCGTACAGGAGTCCGGGGGGATCGACGCCATGCTCGCCGAGGCCGACGCACTGGCCGATCTGGGGGTCAGCATCCTGACCGTGGGGGTCAACGGGCCGGACTACGACCTGACCGGCGCCGAGGCCCTCTGCCGCTGGCGCGACGACCGGGCGCGCAAAGGTCAGCGGATGAGCTGAGGCTACTTGCGCCACCCTTTACAGCCACCCGTGAGAAACTTGCGAAACGCAAACGCACGGGGGGTGTGCGTCCCGACAAAAAGGGGGAGTTAAAAAGGGTGCCCAAAAACTACGGGGTCAAGGAGAAAGATCAGGTTGTCACTCACATCATCAATCTGGTGATGACGGGCAAGCTGCGTTCCGGTGACCGCATCGACCGCAACGAGATCGTCCGTGACCTCGGGCTGAGCCGCGTCCCCATCCAGGAGGCGGTGGTGCAGCTCGAGCACGACGGAATCCTCTCGACGCGATATCACCGCGGCGCGTTCGTCTCCCGCTTCGACGAGGCCACCGTTGCCGAGCACCACGAGCTGTACGGGATTCTGAACGGCATCGCCTCGGCCCGCTGCGCCACCAACCCGACTCCGCGCATCGTCGCGCATCTCGATGACACGTTGCGCGTGATGCGTTCAGCAAAGGACACCAAGACCTTCCAAGAGGCGTGCTGGGTGTTCCGCGACTCGATCAACGACGAGTACGCCGGGCCGCGGCTGCACGCCACCATCCGCGCCGGGAAGAGCTTTGCGCCCTCGGAATTCTGGATCAGCTACCCGAAGGCCAAGGCCGAATTTCTCGCCGGCTACGAGGATGAAGCCGCCGCCATCAACGCCCGCGATCCCGGGGCGGCCCGCATGGCCTGCACCGAGCGGGCCGACAAGATGGCGCAGATCATGATCGGGGAGCTCACCCGGCGCGGGGTCTTCGGCGACTTGCGGTCCCCTTGAGCGGAATCCCTCATCACCGGGCGCCCGCCCACTAGGTTGCATCAAATGGACGCCAGACGATCGGCCGCGCTGCTGACCACGGTCCTGATGCTGTTCGGGCTGGTCTTTGCAGCACCCGCCGGGGCGGACGTCGACCAGTGCGCACCGCCCGGCGTGGACAGCGCCAGCGCACTGCCCACCAACCTGGCTGCCGCCGCCACGGGACCCGGCGCCGACAAGTACACCACCGCCACCGTCGTGCCCCTGGACACGATCCGGCCCGAGAACCTCGGCCTGGGCACCCCCGGCGTCCTCACCGTCGGGACGCTGTCGGACGCGCCGCCCAGCATCTGCATCAACTCGGCCGGACAGTTCACCGGTTTCGACAATGAGCTGCTACGCGCCATCGCCGACAAGCTCGGCCTGCGCATCAAATTCGTCGGCACCGACTTCTCCGGTCTGTTGGCCCAGACCGCCTCCCGGCGCTTCGACGTGGCCTCCTCGTCGATCACCACCACCGACGCCCGGCGGCGCACCGTCGGCTTCACCAACGGCTACGACTTCGGCTACTTCTCGCTCGTGGTGCCCAGCGGTTCACCGATCACGGGCTTCGGCCAGCTCGCCGCCGGACAGCGCATCGGCGTGGTGCAGGGCACCGTGCAAGAGGCTTACGTCATCGACACGCTGCACCTGCAGCCGGTGAAATTCCCCGACTACAACACCGTCTACGCCAGCCTCAAGACTCGCCAGATCGACGCCTGGGTGGCACCCTCACAACAGGCCTCGGGCACGGTGCAGCCCGGCGACCCGGCGCAGATCATCGAAAACACCTTCAGCCTGGACAATTTCGTGGCGTGGGCGGTGGCCAAGGAGAACCAGCCGCTGATCGATGCGCTGAACTCCGGACTGGATGCCGTCATTGCAGACGGGACGTGGGCCCAGCTTTATTCCGACTGGGTCCCGCGGGCACTGCCGCCCGGCTGGAAACCTGGCTCCAAGGCCGCGCCCGTTCCCGAGCTGCCCGATTTCGCCGCGATCGCCGCCGCCAAGGAAAAACCCGCCGCCGGGGGTCCGGTGGCAGCGAAATCGACACTCGCGCAACTGGCGGACTCGTTCCTCGACTGGGATCTCTACAAGCAGGCGGTCCCCGACCTGCTGCGCACCGGCCTGCCCAACACGCTCATCCTGACCGTGTGCGCCAGCGTCATCGGACTCGTGCTCGGGATGGTCCTGGCCGTGGCGGGCATCTCGCGGTCGCGGTGGTTGCGTTGGCCGGCCCGCGTGTACACCGACATCTTCCGCGGCCTACCCGAGGTGGTGATCATCCTGCTGATCGGACTGGGTATCGGCCCCATCGTCGGATCGCTCACCGGTAACAGCCCCTACCCGCTGGGCATCGCCGCGCTCGGGCTGATGGCAGCGGCCTACGTCGGGGAGATCTTCCGCTCGGGCATCCAGAGCATCGAGCCCGGCCAGCTGGAAGCCTCACGCGCCCTGGGCTTCAGCTACGCCTCGTCGATGCGCCTGGTCGTCGTTCCGCAGGGCATCCGGCGGGTGCTGCCCGCGCTGATGAACCAGTTCATCTCGCTACTGAAGGCCTCGTCGCTGGTGTACTTCCTCGGTCTGGTCGCCAGCCAGCGCGAACTGTTCCAGGTGGGCCGAGATCTCAACGCGCAGACCGGGAATCTGTCACCACTGGTCGCGGCCGGGCTGTTCTACCTGCTGCTCACCATCCCGCTGACCCACCTGGTCAACTTCGTCGACAACCGGCTGCGCAGGGGCCGCCCCCCGGCCGAGGAGGATCCCCTGCCCGCGGCGACCAACCAGGAGATGATCTGATGTCGGCACCTCAGCCAGTCGCGCTGGCCGCCAAGGACATTCAACTGTCTTTCGGGCCGAACACGGTGCTGCGCGGGGTGGACCTGGACGTGCCTGCCGGTACGACGACGGCAATCATCGGCCCGTCGGGATCCGGAAAATCGACGCTGCTGCGCACCCTCAACCGTCTGTACGAACCCGACCGCGGCGACATCCTGCTCGATGGACGGTCGGTGCTCACCGACAATCCCGACCAGCTGCGCCAGCGCATCGGCATGGTGTTCCAGCAGTTCAACCTGTTCCCGCACAAGACCGTGCTCGACAACGTCACCTTGGGCCCGCGAAAGCTCAAGCGGCTCAGCGCCGAGCATGCCCGCACCGTGGGGCTGGAGCAGCTGGATCGAGTTGGCTTGCGGCACAAGGCGGATGTACGTCCGATAACCCTGTCGGGCGGCCAGCAGCAGCGCGTGGCGATCGCACGCGCGCTCGCCATGGCCCCGCAGGTGATGTTCTTCGACGAGGCCACCTCCGCGCTGGACCCGGAGCTGGTCAAGGGAATTCTGGAGTTGATCGCCGACCTCGCCGCCGAGGGGATGACCATCCTGACGGTCACCCACGAGATGGGCTTCGCCCGTTCCACCGCCGACTCGGTGGTGTTCATGGATTACGGCAAGGTGGTCGAGTCGGGTACCCCCGACCAGATCTTCGAAGCGGCCGAGACAGATCGGCTGCGCCGCTTCCTGTCCCAAGTGCTGTGAGTGTGCCGTGAAACCCCTGGGTCAAACGCAACAAGCTGACAACCTGACAGCTTCAGACAGGTTAGACTAGCGAATTATGGTAGAGCCCGATCCGCAGGTCACTGAGCTGGCCGGAGAGTTGCAGCGCGTACTCTCCAAGGTTTTCTCGGTGCTGCGCCGCGGCGACACCCATAAGGGGACTGCCGGAGAGCTCACGCTGGCCCAGCTCTCGATCCTGCTCACCCTGCTCGACCAGGGCCCGATCCGGATGACCGAACTGGCCGCCCGTGAGCGCGTGCGCACCCCCACCACCACCGTGGCGATCCGCCGGCTGGAGAAGTTGGGGCTGGTCAAGCGGTCCCGCGACCCTTCGGACCTGCGTGCCGTGCTCGTGGAGGTCACCCCACGCGGCCTGGTTCAGCACCGCGAATCGCTGGCCGCCCGTCGGGCCGATCTCGCCGCCCGGCTGGCCAACCTGAGCCCAGATGACCTCGCCACCCTCGCCACCGCATTGGCCCCGCTGGAGCGGCTGACGGTCCAGAACGAGCGAACCCAGGCTGCCCACGCCAAGTCCGAGTAGCCGGGTCATCCCAACCAGTCCAACACCGCAGCCGCGGTCCACGACTGCTGCATGCTGCCCAGCGGCTCGCCGGTGAACGGTTCGTAGTACTCGGCGAAAGTCCCGTCGCTGGCCTGACGCAACCCTTCCCGGCGCAGCGTCGAGGCCCGCTCGGCCCAGCCCCGCCGGGCGAAGCACCACGAGAACAGCCACGTCATCACCGGCCACACCGGGCCGCGCCAGTATTCGCGCGACCGGAAGTCCCGCGACACCGGCGACGTCGACGGGATGAGCCCGTACTTCAGATCCGGATGCCCGCAGAACCGCGGGCCTTCCAGCAGTCTGAGCAGGGCCCGTTCGCGCTCGTGCGGCAGCCCGCCGCACAGCAGCGGGGAGAACTGCGCGACGGTCTCGGTGGCCACCCACTTCTTCGCTCGGACATCGTAATCCCTTGCTGCACCGCTGCGTTCGTCAGCGGTCTCGACGACGCCGACCCGGAAGCGCTCCGCCCACGAGTAGAGGTCACGGACATCGGAAAGCGGGCGCTTGTAGTCTTCCCCGATCTCGGCGAGCACCTGGCAGGCCACCGAGAAGATCGCCGAGACGAACACGTCCTCGACCGCGAAGCTCATCACCTTCGACAGCAGATCATCGTCGTAGCGAACGGATTTCATCTCCTCGAGCAGCCACAGGTACCGGTCATACTCGAGGTCGCTGGGCCGCTGCGTTGCGTCGGTGATGATGGCGTTGTCCTCGCGCTGATACTCCGGCACATTGCCGGGAATCACGTTGGCGTAGGAGCTGTCCCAGCGCGGCGAATTGTCCATGCCGGACTCCCACCCGTGATACAGCGTGATGCGGCCGCGGCTGTCCTGATCGCGCGACTCGGCCAGCCAGCGATGCCAGCGCACCAGGTCGGCCCACCGTCGATCGAGGAATGTCTCGGCCACCGCGCGGGTGGACCGACCCCGGCTGCGGGCGTGGTCGAGGATGCGCTGGACCGCGATCGCATGCACGGGCGGCTGTGTGATGCCCGAGGTGTGCCGGACCCGCGGCGCGTTGGCGGCCAGCGCCGAGGTGGCCCACCGGGCCGGGCCCGGAAAGTAGCCGTCGACGCCGTTGGCGAACACGATGTGCGGGATCATCCCGTTGCGCCACTGCGCCGAGAGCAGGGTGTCGAGCTCCACCACGGCGCGCTCCACACTCAGCGGGGCCAGGCCGATCGCCACGAATGCCGCATCCCAGCTCCACATGTGCGGATACAGCAACGGCGCGGCAGTGGTCATCACACCCAGGTCGTTGCCGCGCAGCAGGTAGGCGGCGCGCGCGGCGAGCTGGGTGGGAGCGAAGCTGGGATCCGGTGGCATCCCTACCATGATGCGACGTTGCGCCCCGGTCCGCAGGTCGGCCCCGTCGCATCGGGCGTCACAGTAACGTTGCAGTCGTGCCGACTGCATTGATCACCGGAGCCGCCGGCGGCATCGGCTCGGCCATCGCCGCCGCCCTTGCTCCCACTCACACCCTGCTCCTGGCCGGGCGCCCCTCGGCCCGCCTCGATGCGCTGGCCGAACGTCTGGGCGCGCCGACCTGGCCGCTGGACCTGACCGACGCCGATTCGATCGAATCGGCCACCGAGGTCCTCGCCGAACTCGACGTGCTCGTGCACAACGCCGGCGTCCTCTACCCCGGCCGGGTCTCCGAATCCATCGCCGAACAGTGGCGGGCATCCTTCGAGGTGAACGTCACCGGCGCGGTGGCACTCACCCTGGCCCTACTGCCCGCCCTGCGCGCCGCCCGTGGGCATGTGGTTTTCATCAATTCCGGTGCTGGACAAAAGGTTTCGCCGGGTATGGCGTCCTACTCGGCAAGCAAGTTCGCGCTGCGGGCCTTCGCCGACTCACTGCGTGCCGACGAACCGTCGCTGCGGGTCACCTCGATCTTCCCCGGGCGCACCGACTCCGAGATGCAGCGCGACCTGGTGGCCTATGAAAGCGCGGTGACCGACGTGGCCAGTGATTACGACCCGGCGAAGTTCCTGAAACCCGACACGGTCGCCGGGCTGGTGGCAACCGCCGTCACCACCCCGCCTGACGGGCACGTCCACGAAATCGTGGTCCGCCCCGGGTGATTTGGGTGCGTACAGCGGCGGTGGGCGCCGCCGAACGCACCCAAATCGCTCTAGACGACGAGGTTGACCAACCGTCCCGGCACGACGATGACCTTTTTGGGCGTGGCGCCGTCCAGGAAGGCCTGCACCTTCTCGTCGGCCAGCGCCGCAGCTTCCAGCGCCGCCTTGTCTGCGTCGGCGGCCACCGTGATCTTGCCGCGCACCTTGCCGTTGACCTGAACGGGGAACTCGATGGTGTCGTCCACCAGGTACTGCGGATCGGCCACCGGGAACGGCCCGTGCGCCAGTGAGATGTCGTGGCCCAACCGCTTCCACAACTCCTCGGCCAGGTGCGGCGCCAACGGGGCCACCATGAGCACCAGCGGCTCGATCGCGGCGCGCGCCGACACCCCCTCCTTGGTGAGGTGGTTGGTGTACTCGATCAGCTTGGCCGCGGCCGTGTTGTTACGAAGCGCCGCATAGTCTTCCGTCACCCCCACGATGGTGCGGTGCAGGATCTTGAGCGTGTCGGTGTCGAGTGCCTCATGCGCGGCGACCCGCACCGCGCCCGTCGACTCGTCGACCACCGCGCGCCAGACCCGCTGCAGGAAGCGGTGCGCACCGACGACATCCTTGGTGGCCCACGGACGCGAAGCCTCCAGCGGACCCATCGACATCTCGTAGACCCGAAGGGTGTCGGCGCCGTACTCATCGCAGATCTCGTCGGGTGAGACGGAGTTCTTCAAGCTCTTGCCGATCTTGCCGAACTCCTGGTTGACCTCGATCTCACCTTCAGGGGCCGGCCAGAAGAACGCGCCCTCACGTTCTATGACCTCCGCCGCCGGGACATAGCTGCCGCGGGAGTCGGTGTAGGCGAAGGCCTGGATATAGCCCTGGTTGACCAGACGGCGGTACGGCTCGCTCGAGCTGACATGGCCGAGGTCGAACAGCACCTTGTGCCAGAACCGCGCGTACAGCAGGTGCAGTACCGCATGCTCGACACCGCCGACGTACAGGTCGACCCCGCCCGGATCGTTCGGCCCGTGCTCGGCCGGCCGCGGGCCCATCCAGTACGCCTCGTTTTCCTTGGCGCACAGCTCTTCCGAATTGTGCGGGTCGGTGTAACGCAGCTCGTACCAGGAGCTTCCCGCCCACTGCGGCATCACGTTGGTGTCGCGGGTATAGGTCTGCAGGCCGTCACCGAGATCCAGCTCGACGTGCACCCATTCGGTGGCCTTGCCCAGTGGCGGCGACGGTTCGCTGTCGGCATCGTCGGGGTCGAACGACACCGGCGCGTAGTCCGGGATATCCGGAAGTTCCACCGGCAGAGCTGATTCCGGTAGTGGGTGGGCGCGCCCCTCGGCGTCATAGACGATCGGGAACGGCTCACCCCAGTACCGCTGCCGGGCGAACAGCCAGTCCCGCAGCTTGTACTCGATCCGGGCCCGGCCGCGGCCGTCGGCCTCCAGGTGTTCGATGACGGCCTGCTTGGCCTCGGCCACCGACAACCCGTTCAGGTAGTCGGAGTTGACCATCGCGCCGTCGCCGTTGTAGGCGGCCTCGGAGATGTCGCCGCCGGTGACCACCTCGACGATCGGTAGGCCGAACTGGGTGGCGAAGTCCCAGTCCCGCTGGTCACCACCGGGCACCGCCATGATGGCGCCGGTCCCGTATCCGGCCAGCACGTAATCGGCGATGAAGACCGGAACCTGTGCTCCGTTAACCGGATTGGTGGCGTGCGCGCCGAGGAACACGCCGGTCTTGGTCTTGTTCTCCTGGCGCTCCAGATCCGACTTGGCGGCGATCCCGGCACGGTAGGCGGCCACGGCCTCGGCCGGAGTCGCCGCACCGAAGGTCCACCGTGAATCGGTGCCCTCGGGCCAGGACTCGGCCGCCAGCGCGTCCACCAGATCGTGCTCGGGAGCCAGCACCAGATAGGTGGCACCGAACAGGGTGTCCGGGCGGGTGGTGAACACCTCGACATCGCCCGCCGCGGTGCCGAACTCCACCGATGCACCGGTGGAGCGGCCGATCCAGTTGCGCTGCATGGCCTTGACCTTGTCTGGCCATTCCAGCAACTCCAGGTCGTCGAGCAGCCGGTCTGAGTAGGCGGTAATACGCATCATCCACTGCCGCAAGTGCTTCCGGAACACCGGGAAGTTGCCGCGGTCGCTGCGGCCGTCGGCGGTGACTTCCTCGTTGGCCAGCACGGTGCCCAGGCCTGGGCACCAGTTCACCATCGAATCGGCGTGGTACACCAACCGATAGCTGTCCACCACATCGGCGCGCTCGGCTGCCGACAGCCCGCCCCATGTCCGACCGTCGTCGAGAGTCCGTGCCCCGGACTCGAATTCGGCCACCAGCTCGGTGATGGGCCGGGCCTTCTTGGCCACGGTGTCGAACCAGGCGTTGTAGATCTGCAGGAAGATCCACTGTGTCCACTTGTAGAAGTCCACATCGGTGGTCGCGAAGCTGCGCCGCGAGTCGTGGCCCAGACCCAGCCGACCCAGCTGCCGACGGAAGTTGACGATGTTGGCCTCGGTACGGATGCGCGGGTGCGTCCCGGTCTGCACGGCGTACTGCTCGGCCGGCAGTCCGAACGCGTCGAAGCCCAGCGCGTGCAGCACGTTGCGGCCCGTCATGCGGTAGAACCGGGCGTAGACGTCGGTGGCGATGTAGCCCAGCGGGTGCCCGACGTGCAGACCGTCGCCGGACGGGTACGGGAACATGTCCTGTACGAACATCTTGTCGGCAGGCAGCGGCGAGCCGTCCGCCGGTGCCAGCGAGCCCACCGGATTGGCCACATTGAAAGTCCCCAGCGCGTGCCACCGCTCCTGCCAGGTGTGCTCGATCTGACCCGCCAGTTCCGCGGTGTAACGGTGGTGCGGGGAGTCCTCTGACTGCCCTGACTGGGAGGTGGTGGCGGGTTCGATCACGCCGTTCAGGGTATAAGGCCACGGTTTGAGCAGCTCACCGCCCGTCTTTCGACGGCGAAGGCCACAGGTTGGTATCGGTTGCATCGCGGCCCTGTCAGGGGTTGGTTCCAGGTCGGTTGAGGTGCTGGTGGCCGACCGTGATCGCTGGATAGTCTCGGCCCCTAGTGGATGAGGTCCCCAGGTGGGGGCACGGTTGCGGGAGGCACAAGCGATGATCGAGTTGACCCGCCGGTGGCGGGTGCTGGCAGCGGGCACGGCCGTCGGCGTGGCCGGGGTTGTCGGTTTCGCCGGTCAAACCGCCTCGGCCGAACCCCTGCTTCCGGTTCCCAGCGTCCCCGGCCCGGTGACAGTGACCCAGACCGTCACGGCCGCCCCCGCCGCGGCACCGGCGGCTCCCCTGGCTCCGGCCGTGCCCGGCGCCCCCGCCGCCGCTGCCCCCGCCGCTCCGGTCAATGCGGTACCAGCGGTCGCCGCGACCGCCCCGCCGGCCCAGACCATCAACCCGGCCTCCTCGGGCACCCTTGCCGATTTCTTCAAGAGCAAGGGCGTGAAGATGGAGCCTCAGGTCAGCCACGACTTCAAGGCGCTCAGCATCGTCCTGCCACTGCCGTCGGGCTGGACCAAAGTGCCCGATCCCAACGTTCCCGACGCCTTCGCGGTGATCGCCGACCGCTCCAGCACCGACCTCTACACCCCCAACGCACAGGTCGTGGTCTACAAGCTCGTCGGCAATTTCGACCCGGTCGAAGCCGCCAGCCACGGCTACGTCGACACCCAGCAGCTGCAGAACTGGCGCCCCACCGACATGGCCATGGGTGACTTCAACGGCTTCCCGTCGGCATTCATCGAAGGTAGCTACCTGTCCGGTAGCCAGATGCTCAACACGTCACGCAGGCACATCCTTGCCACCGCGGGCCCCGACCATTACCTGGTGTCCTTGTCGGTGAACTCCTCGGCCGCCAACCAGGGTGTTTCCGCGGCTGCCGACGCCGCCGACGCGATCGTGTCCGGGTTCAAGGTCAGCGCGCCGGCCGCGGCGGCTCCCCCGCCGCCAGCTACCCCGGCCCCGGCCGCAGCCGCGCCGCAGCCGGGTTTGCCCCAGCTCCTGGGCCTGCAGGGCTGAAGTACCGGACCCCGCCCCGACCTCGCAATACCGACCGGCGCCTCGTATTGTGTGGCGCATGCTGATCGCCGCGCTGCTGTGCTTGAGCGCCGCCGTCATCGTCGGTGTGCTCGGGCTGTGGTTGTTGACCAGGCCTCGCACCGGTGATCCCGTGCGCTCGGTTCTGAGGGCTGTGGCCCCGACCCAACTGGCCGCCGCGGTGATGCTCGCCGCGGGTGGTGCCGCCGCCCTGGCCGCCGCGCCCCACACCGGCCTGATGGTCGTCATGGTGTGCATCATCGGCGCCGTCGCCACGGTCGCCGCCGGCTGCTGGCAGAGCGCCAAGGCGGTCGCCGCGGCCGAGGCAGGCACCGGCTCGGCAGCGGACTGCGCCGGCTCGTGCGCCAGCTGCACGTTGTCTTGTAAGTGACGGCCTGCAAGTACGGGGCTAGTTGCGGCTGACGTCGATCGGATGGGTGGCCAACAGCGACATCGGCAGCGGCTGACGACGCAGTACCCGACCCCAAAGATCGATGCGGGGCTCGATCAGCACGTCCGACGGCAGCGCCGACAGCACGATCCAATCGTCCCGCTCGATCTCACCGTCCAATTGGCCGATGGTCCAGCCGGAGTATCCGGCGAAGATCCGCACACCCTCGATGATCGGGGCCAGGTAGTCCGGGTCGGCGTCGAGATCGACCATCACCACGCGGCCCTGCACGTGCCGCAGTCCGGGCACACCGTCAGCCTGCATGCCGACCCGCAACGTCGCCAGGCACAGCGCCGAGTCCCGCTTGACCGGCCCGCCGATGAACATCGTCTTGGGTTTGGTGGTGAGCTTCGCCCACTGCGGCAGCACGTTGTAGACCGCCGTCTCGCTCGGCCGGTTCAACACCACGCCGAGGGTGCCGCCCGCGTTGTGCTCGACGATGTAGATGACGCTGCGCCGGAAGGTCGGCTCGAGCAGATCGGTATTGGCCAGCAGCAGCGTGCCCGGCCGTACCCGCTGCGCTGCAGGCGCGATGAAATCCTCCGGGTCTTCTGACTGCGCCACGCCTACATAATGGCACCGCGATTGCCGAGACGTGGCGAACAAGCCCGGGCGCGGTCGGATTTCGGCGCAGCTTTGTACTGTTGATCGGGTGGTTCATGTTCGCGCCCCCCGTGCCCTCTGGGACTCGTTGCGTGGCATGACCGAATTCCGCCGGCTGCTGGAACTGCGCGCAGTCAGCCAGTTCGCCGACGGCCTGTTCCAGGCGGGGCTGGCCGGGGCGATCCTGTTCAACCCGGAGCGGCAAGCCGAGCCATGGCAGATCGCCATGGCGTTCGCAGTGATGTTCCTGCCGTACTCGGTGCTCGGCCCGTTCGCCGGGGCGCTGCTGGACCGCTGGGACCGGCGCCTGGTGCTCATCGGCGCCAATGTGGGGCGGCTGCTCGTGGTGCTGGTGGTCGGTGCTCTGCTGTCCTTCGGTGTCGGCGACGTGCCGATCCTGTGCTGTGCCCTGATCGTCAACGGGTTCACCCGGTTCGTCTCGTCGGGTCTGTCGGCCTCGCTGCCCGATGTGGTGCCGCAAGACCGGATCGTCACGATGAACTCGGTCGCCACCGCGATCGGCTCGCTGGCGGCCTTCCTCGGCGCGGACTTCATGCTGCTGCCGCGCAAGCTGTTCGGTGCCGACGACACCGGCGCCTCGGTGGTCATGTTCATCGTGGCGCTCCCGGTGGCGCTCGCGTTGTGGCTGTCGGTGCGCTTCGGTCCGCACGTGCTGGGACCGCACGAGAGCAAACGCGCCATCCACGGCTCGGTCGCCTACGCGGTGTCCACCGGCTGGGTGCACGGCGCCCGCACGGTGTGGGCCGTGCGGCCCGTCGCGGGAACCCTGGCCGGGCTTGCCGCACACCGGATGGCGTTCGGGATCAACTCGCTGCTGGTGCTGGTGATCGTCCGGCACACCGACAACCCCGATGTGACCGGGCTGGGCCTGGGTAGCGCGGTGCTGTTCATGGCGTTCGGGGGTATCGGACAGTTCGCGGCGACGGTGGCGGCCCCGGCAGTGATCGCCCGGTTCGGACGCTATGCGACGGCCAACGGCGCCCTCAGCCTCGCCGTGGTGATTCAGCTGGTGGCCATCGGGCTGCATGTCCCGGTGATGCTGGCGTGTGGGCTCCTGCTCGGCGCGGCCGGACAGCTGGTGAAGCTCTGCGCGGACTCGGCGATGCAGATCGACGTCGACGACGCCTTGCGCGGTCACGTGTTCACCGTGCAGGACGCGCTGTTCTGGATCTCGTTCGTCGCGGCCATCGCGGCGGCGGCCGCGGTGATCCCCGCCGATGGATACTCACCCGGCCTGGTGGCCGCCGGGGCCGTGGCCTATCTGGTCGGGCTCGGACTGCACGCCGCGGTGGCATCTCCGAAGCGGGCCTGATCGCCGGTCTAGGCTGGCCGCCATGGTGAGCGCCGGGCCGATCGTGGCCGACCTGTCCGCCGAGAGCGACGAACTCGATGCCCTGGTGGCGGACCTGCCGCCCGAGCGCTGGGCCACCGCCACCCCGGCCGAGGGTTGGACCATCGCCCATCAGATCGCCCACCTCTTGTGGACCGACCGGGTGTCGGTCATCGCCATCACCGACCAGGCCGGCTTCGACGCCGTCCTCGCCGAGGCGATGCAGAACCCGACCGGGTTCGTCGACGCCGCGGCCGAAGAACTCGCACTCACGCCACCCGAGCAGTTGCTCGCTGATTGGCGCGAGACCCGCACGAGATTGCACACCGAACTCGTGAACGTCGCCGACGGCCGCAAGCTGCCCTGGTTCGGGCCGCCGATGAGCGCGACGTCGATGGCCACCGCCCGCATGATGGAGACCTGGGCACATGGTCTCGATGTCGCCGACGCGCTCGAGGTACATCGGCCCGCCACCGCACGGCTGCGTTCGATCGCCCACATCGGGGTGCGCACAAGGGATTTCGCGTTCACCGTGCACGGGCTGACACCGCCGGCCGCGCCGTTCCGGGTCGAGCTGCACGCGCCCGACGGCTCGCTGTGGGAATGGGGACCGGACGACGCGCCGCAGCGTGTGACGGGATTGGCCGAAGATTTCTGCATGCTGGTGACCCAGCGCCGGGCGCCCGCCGAACTCGACGTGACCGCGGTGGGCGACGACGCGGCCGCGTGGCTGACGATTGCGCAGGCTTTCGCCGGGCCGCCGGGCGCCGGACGGGGCTGAGCCGCCGACTAGCGAAATTCGATTCTGCGCTCAGGGCGCGGAAGTTCGAGAGACCCACGCCCTCACCGCAGAGTCGGCGCTCACGACACCGAGTCGGCGCGGCCATCCCCGTCGGTGTCGGCCAGCTTCATGTCCCAACGGCCGTCCCCGTCGGTGTCGACGTGCGCCAGCTCCCCGGTCAGTACCCGATCGGCCAGGCCGTCCCCGTCAACGTCGATCAGCCGGTCGTCGGCTGCGCCGTCACCGTCGAAATCCACCAGCGGCCCGCCGGCGGCCTGCTCGACCCCGTCGAGCCCGAACCAGCGCACCTGCCCGGACCGGTCCACACTCACCGCCCAGGTGCCCGAACCATCGTCGGAGAAGTAGGCCGGATCCTCGGGGTGGTCCCGGACCAGGTGATCGGCAACACCGTCACCGTCGAAATCAGCCATCACATCGTCGATCCGACCGTCCCCGTCGACATCCAGCCCGATGCCGTCGAGGCTGCCGTCACCGTCCACATCCACATCGGGCACACCGGTGAAGATCGTTGCGGTCCCGTCCGGGTCACCCAGGCAATAGTCCATGACTGATCAGACGCACGATCAGCTCCTGGCGTTCCACCATTTCAGCAATTCGTCGATCGCCTGCTCGCGGGACAACGGCCCGTGATCGAGCCGCAGCTCCTTGAGGTGCTTCCAGGCCTCGCCGACCTGGGGGCCCGCCGGGATCCCGAGGATCTCCATGATCTCGTTGCCGTCGAGATCCGGCCGCACCCGCTGCAGGTCCTCCTTGGTCGCCAGTTCGGCGATCCGGTTCTCCAGATCGTCGTAGTTGGCCTGCAGCCGTGCGGCGCGGCGCTTGTTCCGCGTCGTGCAGTCGGCCCGGACCAGCTTGTGCAGCCGGCTCAGCAGCGGACCCGCATCGGTGACATACCGCCGCACAGCCGAGTCGGTCCACTTCCCCGTGCCCTTGTCGTCGGCGTAGCCGTGGAACCGCAGATGCAGGTACACCAGCTGCGACACGTCGTCGATCATCTGCTTGGAGTACTTGAGCGCCCGCAACCGCTTGCGGGCCATCTTCGCGCCGACCACCTCGTGGTGGTGAAAGCTCACGCCGCCGTCGGATTCGTGCTTGCGCGTCCCCGGCTTGCCGATGTCGTGCAGCAATGCGGCCCAACGCAATACGAGATCCGGGCCCTCGTCTTCGAGATCCACTGCCTGCCGCAACACCGTCAGCGAATGCCAGTACACGTCCTTGTGCTGATGGTGTTCGTCGATGGCCATCCGCATCTCGCCGACCTCGGGTAGCACCACCTCACCGAGCCCGGTCTGCACCATCAGATCGACCCCGGCCACCGGATCGGCACCGAGCAGCAGCTTGTCGAGTTCAGCCGCCACCCGCTCGACAGTGATGCGCTGCAATTGCGGCGCCATCTCCAGCAGCGCCTCCAGCACCCGCGGTGCCACCCCGAACCCGAGCTGCGAAACAAACCGGGCCGCGCGCAACATCCGTAGCGGATCGTCCCCGAACGACACCTCCGGCGCCGACGGGGTGTCGAGCACCTTGGCCTGCACCGCCGCCAAACCGCCCAGGGGATCGTGGAATTCGGCCGGACCGTCGGCCGTGATGCGCACCGCCATGGCGTTCACGGTGAAGTCGCGGCGCACCAGGTCGTCAGCGAGGTTGTCGCCGAACTCCACCGTCGGATTCCGCGACACCTGGTCATAACTGTCAGCCCGGAACGTGGTGATCTCAAGGCGGTGCTCCACCCCGCCCACCCGCTTGCCCACACCGATCGTGCCGAACGCGATCCCCGTATCCCACAGCGCATCGGCCCACGGCCGCAGGAACGTCAGCATCTGCTCTGGACGGGCATCGGTGGTGAAATCGAGATCACTGTCATCGGTGAGCCGGCCCAGCAGCGCATCGCGCACACTCCCGCCGACCAGATACAGCTCGTGGCCCGCTGCAGCGAACGCCGCACCGAGCGCGCGCAGCACCTCGGCGCGGTGGTTCAGCGCGACCAGCGCGCCGGCCAGCAATTCGGCATCAGTAACAACAGCGTCGGACACGTTCGATGAGCCTAATGCTCGCGGTGTGGTCACAACCGGCGAGTGCGGCAGGAGGCCAACCCCATGGCAGCTACTATCGCTTGGGTGTCGGACGGCGAACAGGCCAAACCACGACGGCGCCGCAGCCGGCGTCGTGGCCGTCGTCGTGCACAAAGGGCGGCGGGGCCACCGACGGACGATCAGGGCAAGGATGCCGAAGCCCACGCCGACGGCACCGGCGACGCTCCCGTCGGCACGGCAAGTTCCGCCCCGTCCCCACGTGACCAGTCCAAGCAACGCAAGACGCGTCCCCGTCGACCACCGGAACGGCTGCGCACCGTTCACGAGACGTCGGCCGGCGGCCTGGTCATCGATGGAATCGACGGCCCCAAGGACACTCAGGTGGCGGCGTTGATCGGCCGGGTCGACCGGCGCGGCCGGATGCTGTGGTCCCTGCCCAAGGGGCATATCGAACTGGGCGAGACAGCCGAGCAGACCGCGATCCGCGAGGTTGCCGAAGAGACCGGCATCCGCGGCGATGTGCTGGCCGCGCTCGGCAGCATCGACTACTGGTTCGTCACCGAGGGACGCCGCGTCCACAAGACCGTGCACCACTATCTCTTGCGCTTCCAGGGCGGCGAACTGTCCGACGATGACGTCGAGGTGACCGAGGTCGCCTGGGTTCCGCTGCAGGATCTGGCGTCCCGCCTGGCCTACGCCGACGAGCGCAAGCTCGCCGAGGTGGCCGGAGAGCTCATCGACAAGCTGCACACCGACGGGCCCGGCGCCCTGCCGCCTCTGCCCCCCAGCGCGCCCCGGCGGCGTCCCCAGACCCACTCGCACGCCCGCAGTCACCGCCGCGACGAATCTGCACAGCCCCAGCCCCGCCGGCGCACGAACGGATGCGGACAGGGGCCGTGACCGCCGCCCCGGCGGTGCGCCGAGGATTTACCCTCCTGGCGCACACAGTGGTGCTTGTGGCGGTGGTGTTGTTGTTCTCGGTGTGGTCCACCGCCGCGCTGCCCGTCCTTCTGCCCCGCGCAGGCGCAAGTGAACCGGGGGCGATGCCGTTCCTCCAGATCCGTATCGACCGCGTCACCCCCAACGTCGTCACCACCACCAGTGAAACCGTGCTGACGGTCAGCGGGGCCGTGCTCAACGTCGGTGACCGGCCGGTGCGCGATGTGGACATCCGGATGGAGCACGCGCGGGCGGTCACCTCATCGAGTCAGTTGCGCACCGACCTCACCGGGGATGTCGACCGGTTCGAGCCCGTGGCCGACTTCGTCACCGTGGCACCCGAGATGCAGCGCGGCCAGTCCGTGGACTTCACGCTGTCCTATCCGCTGCGCGCCGAAGGCCCCGGGTCGCTGCACATCAGCGAACCCGGTGTCTACCCCGTGCTGCTCAACGTCAACGGGACGCCGGACTACGGTGATCCGGCCAAACTGGACGACGCCCGCTTCCTCCTGCCGGTCCTCGGGGTGCCGCCCGACCGGCCTGAAGGCAATCCGCCTGACTCGATGTCGGCAGCCGACACCCTCAACTCGGTGGTACCGCCGGACACCTCTCAGCCGGTGCGGATGACGATGCTCTGGCCCCTGGCCGACCGGCCGCGGCTGGCCCCGGGCGCCCCCGGTGGCACCACACCGGTGCGGTTGGTCGACGACAGCCTCGCCGCGTCGCTGGCCCCGGGCGGACGGCTCGACACCCTACTGTCGGCCGCCGACTTCGCCACCGGGCCGACTGTCGACTCCGGCGGCCAGATGCGTGCCACCTTGTGCCTCGCCGTCGACCCCGATCTGCTCGTCACGGTCAACGCGATGACCGGCGGCTACGTCGTCAACGACGGACCCGACACCGGTGCCGGCACCCCGACGCGGCCCGGCACCGGCCAGGAAGCGGCCGTCGGTTGGCTGAACCGCCTGCGCGCCCTGGCCGGGCGGCTCTGCGTCGCGCCGACCAACTACGCGCAGGCCGACCTGACCGCGCTTCAACGGGTCGGCGATGCGGGTTTGAGCGCGATCGCGACCAACGGTGCCGGCGACATCGTCGATCAGATCCTGGGTGCCACCTCGATCCGGGGTGCCAGCATCCTGGGCGACGGTCCGCTCACCCACCCCGCCCTGGACCTGCTGGCGGCCCAGGGCCAGACAGTCGCCATCTCGGCCACCCAGATCAGCGCCCAGGATTCGGTGACCGGCGCCCCCGAGACCGCCGATGTCACGCCGCTGCGGTACCGGCCCGAGGTCGTGGCGGCAGGATTCGACCCGGCGGTCGGTGCCGCCCTGGCCGGTGCGGGCACCGACCCGGTGGCGCCGTCGTACCTGGACCCGTCGCTGGAGATCCCGGTCCATCACGACTCGCAGACCGCGCGCCGCCAGGATGCACTGGGCGCGCTGCTGTGGCGGGGGCTCACGCCCACCGAGGAACCCCGGACCCAGATCCTGATGCCACCGTTGGTGTGGTCGCTGGACGCTGACGACGCGCAGGCCATCCTGACCTCGGTGGCCACCACGATCCACGCCGGGCTGGCCGTGCCGCGCCCGCTGCCCGCGTTGATCGCCGAGAGCAACGCCGTACCGCCCGAACCCCTGCAACCCCCGCCGCCGGATTCCCTCGGCAACCCGCACAGCAGCATCGACGAGAACATCAACGGCGGCATCGCCGCGGTGATCAGCCGGCTCTGGGGGCTGACGGCCGCGTTGACCACCGACGAGCGCACCGGGCTGACCGGCATGCAGTACACCGCGCCGCTACGGGAGGACATGCTGCGGGCGCTGAGCCAGTCGGTGCCGCCGGAAGCCCGCGAAGGGCTGGCCGAGCAGCGGTTGCAGACCGTCAGCCGCAGTGTGAACGACATGTTCGGCGCGGTGACGATCGTCAACCCGGGCGGGGCCTACACGCTGGCCACCGAGCGCAGCCCGCTGCCGCTGGCCCTGCGTAACGACCTGCCGGTGCCGGTCCGGGTCCGGCTGCACGTCGACGCACCACCCGGGATGACCGTCACCGACCTGGGCGAGATCGAGCTGCCGCCCGGCTATCTGCCGCTACGGGTGCCGATCGAGGTGCACTTCACCCAACGAGTGGCCGTCGACGTCAGCCTGCAGACCACCGACGGCCTGACGCTCGGTGAGCCCGTCCGGTTGTCGGTGCATTCCAACGCCTACGGCAAGGTGCTGTTCTTCATCACGCTGTCGGCCGGGGCCGTGTTGGTGGCGCTCGCCGGACGCCGGTTGTGGCACCGCTTCCGCGGCCAGCCCGACCGCGCGGACCTCATCCCGCCGGGTGAACACCCCGACCCGCTCGACGTCGCGATGGCATTCAACAACGACGGCGGCACCGACGATGCGTCTGCCACCCCGCCTTCCCCGCCGGCGCCTGCGACGAGTCCGGACCGACCCTGATGACCTCGCCCGACCAACCAGCGGCCCGCCCACCAGGCCCGCCGCGGATTCCGCATGCGACGGGTCCGATCCGCCCCGCCGGGCGCGCGGAGCTGTCCGACGCCGCAGTGGTGTCGCGGTCGTGGGGCATGGCCTTCGCCACGCTGATCTCCCGCATCACCGGGTTCTTCCGGTTCGTGCTGCTCATGGCCCTGCTCGGCGGAGCGTTGACCAGCTCGTTCTCGGTGGCCAACCAGCTCCCCAACATGGTGGCCGCGTTGGTATTGGAAGCCACCTTCACCGCGATCTTCGTGCCGGTACTCGCCCGCGCCGAACGCGACGACCCCGATGGCGGTACCGCGTTCGTGCGGCGGCTGGTGACCCTGGCCACCACGCTGCTGTTGGTCACCACGGTGCTCTCCGTGCTGTGCGCGCCACTGCTGGTGCGGCTGATGCTGGGCAGCGATCCGAAGGTCAACAATCCGCTGACCACCGCGTTCGCCTACCTGTTGTTGCCGCAGGTGCTGTTCTACGGCCTGTCGTCGGTCTTCATGGCGATCCTCAACACCCGCAATGTGTTCGGTCCGCCGGCCTGGGCTCCGGTGGTCAACAACGTGGTGGCGATCGTGACCTTGGGCGTCTTCGTCCTGGTCCCCGGTGAGTTCTCGATCGATCCGCCCCACATGGGCACGGCCAAGCTGTTGGTCCTCGGAATCGGCACCACCCTGGGCGTGGTCGCGCAGGCCGCAGTGCTGCTCGTGGCGATCCGCGCTGAGCGGGTCAGCCTGCGGCCGCTGTGGGGCATCGACGCGCGCCTCAAGAAATTCGGCACCATGGCCGCGGCCATGGTGCTCTACGTGCTGATCAGCCAGATCGGCCTGATCGTCGGTAATCAGATCGCCAGCGGGGCAGCTGACACCGGGCCCGCCATCTACAACTACACCTGGCTGGTGTTGATGCTGCCGTTCGGGATGATCGGCGTCACGGTGTTGACCGTGGTGATGCCGCGCCTGAGCCGCAACGCGGCCGCCGACAACATTCCGGCCGTGCTCGACGATTACTCCCTGGCCACCCGGCTCACGATGGTGACGCTGATCCCGGTGGTGGCGATGATGACGGTCGGCGGACCCGCGATCGGCAGCGCACTGTTCGCCTACGGCAACTTCAGCGCCACCGATGCCGGCTACCTCGGCATGGCGATCACGCTCTCGGCCTTCACGCTCATCCCCTACGCGCTGGTCCTGCTGCAGCTGCGGGTGTTCTACGCGCGGGAGAAGCCGTGGACACCGATCGCCATCGTCGTGGTGATCACCGCCGTCAAGATCGTCGGCTCGATCATCGCGCCCCACCTGACCGGCGATCCCAACATGGTGGCCGGCTACCTCGGACTGGCCAACGGGTTGGGGTTTGTCGCCGGGGCCGTGATGGGTTACGTGCTGCTGAAGTCCGACCTGCGTCCCCGCGGGGGCCGGCTGCTGCGCGACGCCGTGATCCGCACGATCCTGGTGACCGTCGCGGCGTCGTTGATCGCCGGCCTGGTGGCCCATGCCGCCGACCGACTGCTGGGGTTGGACTCGCTCACCGAGCATGCCGGCGCCGCGGGTTCGTTGCTGCGCCTCGTTGCGCTCGGCGTGATCATGGTCCCGATCATCGCCGGCGTGATGCTCGCCGCCCGGGTTCCGGAGGCGCAGTCGGCGCTGGCCATGGTCCGCCGCCGGCTCGGGCGGGGGCGACGCGCACCTCAGCCGGGAGCCGGACAGGTAGCCATACAAACAATTGCGCCGCCCGTCGCGCCTCATCCGCCCATGCCCGTCACGTACCCTGATCAGAGGAATTCTTCTCCCACTGAGTGGCCGTCAAGCCCGGCAGCCGCCGGGGACGGGACTTCGGCAGGCGTTGCCGGAGCGGGGATGTGGAAAGGATCACCGGTGACCGACGAATCTGCGGACGGCCCGGCACTGGACGACACCTCGAGTTCCGGGATGACAACCGATACGACGAAGTTGCCGCGCCCGGCCGCCGATGAGTTCCAACCCGACGTGCCACCCCCCGGTCCGGCCACCCCGTCGGACGAGGGCCCGGGATCCGGCGAACCCGCCGCGAACCGGGCGAACGGGGCGAACGGGGCGACCCGGTCGGCCACCGACTACGGTGGCGACCCGACTCGCGAGCCGATTTCGTTCGCTCCGCCGCACGAGGCCGCCCTGGAATCGGCCGACGACGATGTGCACCTCATCCCCGGGGCCACCATCGCCGAGGGCCGCTACCGCCTTCTGGTGTTCCACGGCGGTCCGCCACACCTGCAGTTCTGGCAGGCGCTCGACACCGCGCTGGACCGCCAGGTGGCGCTGACCTTCGTGGACCCGGATGCCACCATGCCCGACGCGCAGGTGCAGGAGATCCTCTCGCGCACCCTCAAACTCAGCCGCATAGACGTTCCCGGTATCGCGCGGGTGCTCGACGTCGCGCACAGCGGATCGGGCGGCCTGATCGTCGCGGAGTGGATTCGCGGCGGCTCGCTTGCCGAGGTCGCGGACACCTCTCCCTCCCCGATCGGCGGGGCCCGCGCCATCCAGTCGCTGGCCGCTGCCGCCGAGGCCGCCCACCGCGCCGGGGTGGCCCTGTCCATCGATCACCCCAGCCGGGTGCGGGTGAGCATCGAAGGCGATGTAGCACTGGCCTTCCCGGCCACCATGCCCGACGCCACGCCCGATGACGACATCCGCGGCATCGGCGCGGCGCTGTACGCGCTGTTGGTCAACCGCTGGCCACTGCCGGAGTCCGGATCACGCGGCGGGCTGGAGCCTGCCGCCCTGGATCCGGCCGGACAGCCGGTTGAACCGCGCGCTGTCGACCGCGATATCCCGTTCCAGATCTCGGCGGCGGCAGCCCGTGCCGTCCAGCCCGGTGGCGGAATTCGTAGCGCTCCAACCCTTTTGAACCTGCTACAACAGGCCACCGCAATCGCCGATCGGACCGAGCTGCTGGGTTCGGTCGAGGAGACACCCGCCCCGGCCGCTCCGGTCCGCGCGCACGAGACCCCCGAGGAACACGAAGCCGCCGAGGCCCGGCGTCGCAAGGGCGTCATCATCGGGGTGAGCGTCGGCGCCGCCATCATCCTGGTGGCGCTGCTGGTACTGGCGTCCGTCCTCAACAGCATCTTCGGCGACGTCGGCGGCGGTCTCAACCGCGACGAACTCGGCCTGAATGCGCCGTCGTCGAATAGCGAAGAGAATCAGGACAATTCGTCGGCCGCCACCGGAAGCACAGTCAAACCCGTTCGAGCGACGGTATTCTCACCTGAGGGTGAAGCCGATTCACCGGCTACCGCCGGGCAGGCCATCGACGGCAATACCGGCACCGCGTGGTCCACCGACACGTATTCCGATCCCGCCCCGTTCCCCGGGTTCAAGAACGGCGTCGGCCTGATGCTGCAACTGCCGCAGCCGACCACGATCGGCTCGGTCACCCTCAACGTGACCAGCACCGGCACCTCGGTCCAGATCCGCTCGGCCCAGTCGGCCACGCCGTCATCGCTGTCGGACACCACCGAACTGAGCCCCTCCACCGCGCTCAAGCCCGGCTCCAACACCATCTCGGTGAACAAGGCGTCGTCCACCTCCTACGTGCTGGTGTGGATCTCGACGCTGGGCACTGTGGACGGCAAGAGCCGCACCGACATCTCCGAGATCACCCTCAAAGCAGCGTCCTGAGCTGTCATCCCCAGCCCGGATACGTTCGTGACCTGGTGTTACGCCATGCCGGGCAAACAAGTGTCCGGGCCGCTCCCGCACAGCGTTTAAGTTCAGCGTGTGGGAAGGTTCGGGGGAGCCGGTAAGCCGGTCACGATGCAGCTGCGGGGGCACCGGGAAGATGGGGCCGCCACCCGTTCTGATGCCGAACTGCTGGCCGCCCACGTCGACGGGGACCGTTACGCGTTCGAGGAACTCGTCCACCGGCACCACGGCCAGCTACGCCGGTTGGCGTTTCTCACCAGCCATCACCACGAGGACGCCGACGACGCCGTCCAGGATGCCCTGTTGTCGGCTCATCGCACGGCAGCGTCGTTCCGCCACGACTCGGCCGTCAGCAGCTGGCTGTACCGCATCGTGGTGAACGCCTGTCTGGACCGGGTGCGCCGGTCACGCAACCAGCCCACCGCGTCCGCACACGAGCTCGACCATCTCGTTCACCTTCACGACCCGGCCGGCGACCCAGCGCCCCGGGTGGCGACCTCGATCGTGGTGGAGCGGGCACTCATGCAGCTTCCGCTGGAGCAGCGCGCCGCGGTGGTGGCCGTTGACATGCAGGGCTATTCGGTGGCCGAGACGGCGCTGCTCCTCGGGGTGGCGGAAGGCACCGTGAAGAGCCGCTGTTCCCGCGCCAGGCACAAGCTGGCCGGCCTGCTCCAGTATTTTGAAGCCGATGAACGGCAGCACACCCCGAGTGCCGTCGGACGGTCCGATTCCTGCTGAGCTGCTCGCCGACCTGCAGGCCGGGATCCTCGACGATGACACCGCCGCGCGTATCCGCCGACGTGTGCGCACCGACCCGCTGGCCGGACCGGACGCCAAGACCGCACTGGCCGCCCTGGATCGGGTGCGCCGCGATCTGGCCGAGTTAGGTCAGGACACCTCGTCGGCTCCCCCGGTGCCCGCCGAGGTGAGTGCCCGGCTGTCCGAGGCACTGCGGGCCGAGCCGGCCCCGCAGGCGCCGTCCGCCCGCCGCTGGAAATCGATTGCCGCCGTCGCGGGGGCAGGTGCAGCCGTGGTGGCCGCCATGGTCGGCGGGTTGGTCCTGGTGCGCGCCCCCGACCACGGCCCTTCGACGATGACCAGCCTCGGCCGGATCACAGTCTCACCACCGCGTGCCGCGATCGGCCTGTCCGACCCCCAGCTCCAGGGGCTGTTGTCGGTCCCGCCCGAGCTGGGCCCGCTGACCGACCCGCAACGCCGCACCGCCTGCCTTTCCGCACTGGGCTACCCCTCCGGCGTCCAGATTCTCGGCGCTCGCCCGATGGACGTGGCCGGTCGGCACGGTGTGCTGGTGTTGGTGCCCCCCAGGGCGCCAGGCACGACCGACACGATTGACGCCGTGGTCCTCGCCGCGGATTGCGACGCTGCTCATGCCGGGTCGTTGGCCGACACCGTGGTGAAACGCCCGCTGAAGCGCCCGT
Source organism: Mycobacterium sp. DL440 (assembly GCF_011745145.1). Lineage (NCBI taxonomy): Bacteria > Bacillati > Actinomycetota > Actinomycetes > Mycobacteriales > Mycobacteriaceae > Mycobacterium > Mycobacterium sp. DL440. The sequence continues at coordinate 5,258,218 of NZ_CP050191.1, forward strand.
AGTCTGTCCTTGAACTCACCTGGGAACACATCGGGCCTAGGCTGACGTTGCAACCCGTGCCGAGTACGGCAGAAAGGCTTACATGTCCTCCTCAGCGACGGTTCACGACGTCATCATCATCGGTTCCGGCCCCGCCGGATACACCGCAGCCATCTATGCCGCCCGCGCCCAGCTCAAGCCGCTGGTGTTCGAGGGCACGCAGTTCGGCGGCGCGTTGATGACCACCACCGAGGTGGAGAACTACCCGGGGTTCCGTGAGGGCATCACCGGCCCCGAATTGATGGACGAGATGCGTGAGCAGGCGCTGCGCTTCGGTGCGGATCTGCGCATGGAGGACGTCGACGCCGTAGACCTCACCGGCCCGGTGAAATCGGTCACCGTCGGCGACGAGACCCACCAGGCCCGGTCGGTGATCCTGGCCATGGGTGCCGCGGCGCGGCACCTCGGTGTGCCCGGCGAGGAAGCCCTGACCGGCATGGGCGTGAGTACCTGCGCCACCTGCGACGGCTTCTTCTTCCGCGACGAGGACATCATCGTGGTCGGCGGCGGCGACTCGGCGATGGAAGAGGCGACGTTCCTCACCCGGTTCGCACGTTCTGTGACCCTGATCCACCGTCGCAACGAGTTCCGCGCCTCCAAGATCATGCTGGAGCGGGCCCGCGCCAACGAGAAGATCACCTTCCTGACCAACACCGAGATCACCCAGATCGAGGGCGATCCGAAGGTCACCGGTGTGCGGCTGCGTGACACCGTCACCGGCGAGGAGTCCAAGCTCGAGGTGACCGGGGTGTTCGTCGCGATCGGTCACGACCCCCGCTCGGAACTCGTGCGCGGTCAGATCGATCTCGACGACGAGGGCTACGTGAGCGTGATCGGCCGTACCACCGCGACCACGCTCGACGGTGTGTTCGCCGCGGGCGACCTCGTCGACCACACCTACCGCCAGGCCATCACCGCCGCGGGCAGCGGCTGTTCGGCGGCCATCGACACCGAGCGCTGGCTCGCCGACAACGACTGACCCCCAATAGATTTCGACCCGACAGGAGAGCTCCATGAGTGCGGACAGCGCAACAGTAACCGTCACCGACGATTCGTTCTCGGACGATGTCCTGACCAGCAGCACGCCGGTGCTGGTGGATTTCTGGGCCACCTGGTGCGGGCCGTGCAAGATGGTGGCCCCGGTGCTCGAGGAGATCGCCGGCGAGAAGGCCGGTGAGTTGCGGGTCGCCAAGATCGACGTCGACGCCAACCCGGCCACCGCGCGTGACTTCCAGGTGGTGTCGATCCCGACGCTGATCCTGTTCAAGGACGGCGCCCCGGTCAAGCGCATCGTCGGTGCCAAGGGCAAGGCCGCCCTGCTGCGGGAACTCGCCGACGCTCTCTGAGTTCACACACACCACACACACCCCGGGTACGCCTGGCGTTTTCCGGATTGTGGCCGAAATCTGAGACAATGCTGGCTAGCTAGACCGGCAGATGGCCGGAAACCAGCATGGAGGGGCCGAATGTCGAGTCTGCGTCGCGGTGACCGTGGCGGAGCAGTCACCGAGATCCGGGCAGCCTTGGCCGCGTTAGGTCTGATCGACAACCCTGACGCCGACCTGAGCACCGGCAGACACGTTGCGCTCGACGCATTCGATGACGAGCTCGACAGCGCCGTCCGGGCATTTCAGCAGCACCGGGGCCTGTTGGTGGACGGAATCGTCGGAGAGGCCACCTATCGCGCCCTGCGCGAGGCCTCCTACCGGCTCGGTGCCCGCACCCTGACCCATCAGTTCGGTGCGCCTATGTACGGCGACGATGTGGCGACCCTGCAGGCCCGCCTGCAGGACCTTGGTTTCTATACCGGCATGGTCGACGGGCATTTCGGTCTGCAGACCCACAACGCGTTGTCGTCCTACCAGCGTGAGTACGGGCTGTACCCCGACGGTATCTGTGGACCGGAAACCTTGCGCTCGTTGTATTTCCTGGGTTCGCGGGTGACCGGTGGTTCGCCGCACGCGATCCGAGAGGAAGAGCTGGTGCGACGCTCGGGTCCACAGCTCTCCGGCAAGCACGTCATCATCGATCCGGGCCGCGGCGGCTCCGATCACGGGATGATCATGAACGGGCCCGACGGGCCGATCAGCGAAGCAGACATCTTGTGGGACTTGGCAAGTCGGCTGGAAGGCCGGATGACCGCGATCGGCATGGAGACGTTCATCTCACGGCCGGCCAACCGCAGCCCACTGGACGCCGAACGTGCCGCCACTGCCAACCGGGTCGGTGCGGATCTGATGATCAGTCTGCGCTGTGAGAGTCAGCGCTCCCCCTCCGCAAATGGCGTGGCCTCGTTCCACTTCGGGAATTCCCATGGTTCGGTGTCGACCATCGGCCGCAACCTCGCCGACTTCATTCAGCGGGAAGTGGTGGCCCGCACCGGATTACGTGACTGCCGGTCCCACGGCCGGACCTGGGATCTGCTCCGGCTGACCCGGATGCCCACCGTCGAGGTGGACATCGGCTACATCACCAATCCGCATGATCGCGGGCTGCTGCTGTCCAACCACACTCGTGACGCGATCGCCGAGGGCATCCTGGCTGCGGTCAAGCGCCTGTATCTGTTGGGCAAGAACGACCGTCCGACAGGCACTTTCACCTTCGCCGAGCTGTTGGCTCACGAGTTGTCGGTGGAGCAGCAGGCGGGCCGCGGCGCGTGAGCGCCAGTTCTGCTTGATACGCCGCCTGCTGCCTGACGACAAGCCCGCTGACCTCGCAGTGCGCCAGGGGCAGTTTCACACCGTGATCATCGGCTCCGACCGTGCCGGCACCGATCATGCGGTACGCGCAGTTCTCCCTCAGAAATCGCAGGGCCGGTGGAGACGATTCTCGGCGAGCGCCTACGTGCCGGCCGTGAGCTCGCGGCTCTCGAGGGCGTTCCTCATCTGACCAGTGCGGTGGTGCATGGTGATCTCGGTGCCGCGAATGTGCCGTGGGAGACGGCCTTGCCGGCTACCGCTGACGCTCGCACGATGCCTCATCACAATTACTTGCAAGACAGTGCACTTGAACTCAGCCATGACGCGGTGGGCGGTACCGCGGCCACACCATCGGTTCGACGCGAGCGATGCCGCCTCGGTTTCTACTGTGGGCCAGAGCTTTTGACGCCGACGCCGGACATTCCGGCACCGATCGGCAGCTCGATCCGGGCATTCTCCAGGAGCCGCTCGAGCGCGGCTTCGACCTCGGCTTTCCAGCCCAGTCCCTTGTCGAGTTCCAGGCGCAGCCGCGGGAAGTACGGGTGCGGCGCCACAACCGTGAAGCCCACGTCTTCGAGAAAATCGGTTGTCAGCATGCACTCGTCGACCGAGCAGTCCCCCAGCACCGCCACGACCGGAGACAACTCGTCGGGAAGCGTGCTGCCGTCGTTCATTTCGGCCGCGGCCGAGGTGTAGCCGAACGCCTCCAATGCCCGAACGCCTCGCCGCACCAGGTCGTTGACCACGGCGGCCAGCAGACTCTGCGACAACAGCTCGCGGTCTTCGGCACACTCGACACCGATCGCGGTCAACAGAATCGCGTCAGCGCTGACCGGCGCGGTCGGAAACAGCCGGGCCCGCGGCACCGCCCCCGGGGGCGCATAGAACGCGAAGCCCAGACACGGATCGTCCACGACGGCCGGAGCTGTCCACCCCTCCCCTGCCGGCACCGTCAAGTCAGCTACGTCGGCTGGAACGACCAGATTGATCTCGACGTCGGCGCCTGGCCCAGCACTTGGCTCGTCGCCCGTTGCGTCGTCCGCACGAGCGGTGACCGCAAGCTGCCCGCAGGACCCCCACTCGAGCATCACCATCGAGAGCCAGGCTTCTTTCTCGAATTCGGGATCGGTCAGGTGGGCGTCACCGATGGTGGACGGATCGACTTCCCAGAACACACAGCGCCGCGCATGCTTGGGCAGCTGCTCGAAGCCCTCGAGCCGAAGCGGCGTTATTCGTGCTGTCACTGAGGTCCCTGGCTTTCACACTGTGTGCGTGGCTGCCCTTCAAGGATAGGAGAGTCCGCCGGGGTCAGCCCACTGCGCCCTGAAAATCTCATCGAGTTCCGCCTCCGAAGTGAAATGCTATGCCGCACAGATGCTTTGCGCTACACGGCGCTCGCGGCGGCAGGCTCTGATCACTGATGTGTCACAGTGACGGAACAACCTGGTGTCGTTGGTCGTGGGTCCTCAGTGCTCTTCGGCACTCATAATGTCGACAATTCGCTGTAGGTCGTCGACCGACCCGAACTCGACCACGATCTTCCCTTTTCGTTTGCCGAGACTCACAGTGACCCGGGTATCGAAGGCCGACGAGAGCCGTTCAGCAACGTCTTGAAGGCCCGGCATCTGGATCGGCTTACGCCGCGGTGCCGGCGGCGCGGTGTTGCCGTCACGGTTGGCCAGGGTCACGGCCTCCTCAGTGGCGCGCACCGACATACCCTCGGCGATGATGCGGGCAGCCAACTCCTCCTGCTTCTCCGCTCCCCCCTCCAGGGCGAGCAACGCGCGTGCATGGCCCGCGGACAGCACTCCGGCCGCGACGCGCCGCTGCACGGCGATCGGAAGTCGCAACAGCCGGATCATGTTGGAGATCAATGGCCGCGAGCGACCTATCCGGGCAGCGAGTTCATCGTGCGTGACGTCGAATTCGTCGAGCAGCTGTTGGTAGGCGGCGGCCTCTTCCAACGGGTTGAGCTGTACCCGGTGGATATTCTCCAGCAGCGCGTCGCGCAACATGTTGTCGTCACCGGTCTCCCGGACGATCGCCGGGATAACCTCCAAGCCGGCCTGCTGCGCTGCTCGCCAGCGCCGCTCCCCCATCACCAGCTGGTAGTGGGGTTCACCGTTCTCCTCGACGACACGGACGACGATCGGCTGCATCAATCCGAACTCGCGGATGGAGTGCACCAGCTCGCTCAGCGCCTCCTCGTCGAACACCTGGCGAGGCTGGCGCGGATTCGGCTGGATCAGGCTGGGGTCGATCTCGCGGTAGGTCGCGCCGACATCACTGGCGAGGAGCGGGTCGGACCCATCGGGTGCCGGGGGCGTCGTGGCCGTTGTCCCCGTGCTGGACGGCGGGCCGAGCAGGACGTCGGCTGCGGTTGCGCCGATCTTAGGGCTCAGGACGTCGGTACCGTCCTCAGCGGGACCGGTCGGAATGAGGGCTGCCAGTCCCCTGCCCAAGCCACTCCGCTTCCGTGCCGGCTGATTCATGGTCGTCTCCTGCTCATTGCTGCCGTCCGCTGTCTGTCTACTGGCTGTTGGTTACTGGCACCTACTGAGCGCGGGGCGGTGCCCCGCGCTCTGCGATCTCGCGGCTCGCGTCGAGATAGCTCAAGGCCCCGCGGGATCCCGGATCGTAATCGAGGATCGTCATCCCGTACCCGGGGGCTTCCGACACCTTCACGCTCCGCGGGATGACCGTGCGCAACACCTTGTCGCCGAAGTGCTCGCGCACATCTTCGGCGACCTGATCCGCCAGCTTGGTCCGCCCGTCGTACATCGTCAGTATCACGGTGGACACCGACAGCTCCGGGTTGAGATGCGCCTTCACCATCTCGATGTTGCGCAGCAGCTGCCCCACACCTTCCAGCGCGTAGTACTCGCACTGAATCGGGATCAACACCTCGGGCGCGGCCACCAGAGCGTTGATGGTCAACAACCCGAGGGACGGCGGGCAGTCGATGAAGACGTAGTCGAAGTTGTGGTTGGCCAGCGCCGCGAGGGCCGACCGCAGCCGCCCTTCGCGAGCCACCATGCTGACCAACTCAATCTCAGCGCCGGCCAAGTCGATGGTCGCGGGAATGCAGAACAACCGATCACTGTGCGGGCTCTGCTGAAGAGCTTCCTCCACCGGGATGTCTCCGATGAGCACCTCGTACGACGACGGGGTGCCGGGACGATGCTCGATGCCCAACGCGGTGCTGGCGTTGCCCTGCGGGTCGAGATCGATCACCAACGTCCGCAACCCCTGCAGCGCAAGCGCGGCGGCGACGTTCACCGCGGTGGTCGTCTTGCCGACGCCACCCTTTTGGTTCGCGATCGTGAACACCCGCTGATGGGACGGCCGAGGAAGCTGACCGTGTGAGGTGTGGAGCACGCGGGTCGCCTGCTCCGCCTCCGCGGCTATCGGGGTGTCCATGCTGGCGTCAGTGGACCACGCGGCGGCGGCGCCGCTGTTTGGCCATGTTTCACGTGAAACCGTTTCACGTGAAACGGCGGGCGTGCCTTTGGTCTCGGCCGCTACCTGCCGATTAGAACCCATCCTCATCTCCTGCCCGATCTCCCCCGCGACCCGGAGGTTTTGCCCGTTGACCGGTTGCCCGGTCTGACCGCTCCGCGTCGCGCGGCGACGACGGTTACGGGAGGGTTCAAATAGTTCACGCCACATTTCACCACCCTGGCATCGACTGCACCCAGGGAAGCCATCACACGCCGATGCTCCTCGATCTCAGCCTCGGCCCGCTCGCCTTTCAAGGCCAGCATCCTGCCGTCGACGCGAAGCAGCGGCATGCTCCAGCGCGTCAACTTGTCCAACGAGGCGACGGCACGAGAGGTCACCACATCCAATTCACCCACAGATTTGCGGACGTCGGGATCTTCGGCCCGGCCCCGGACCACCGTTACGTCCAGCCCCAGTTCCTCGACCGCCTCGCGCAAGAATTCACTGCGGCGTAGCAGCGGCTCGATCAGCATCACATGAACATCCGGCCGAACCATAGCCAACGGGATCCCCGGAAGGCCGGCTCCGCTGCCAATGTCGGCGACTCGCTCATCGGGCTCCAGAAGCTCCCCGAGAGCCGAGCTATTAAGAATGTGTCGCTCCCAGAGTCGGTCCACCTCCCGTGGACCGATCAGACCCCACTCGACACCGGCGCCGGCCAGAATCGCCGCGTACCGTTCGGCGGCCTCCAGACGATCTCCGAAGACCCCCGCCGCGGCGTCCGGTACCGCGGGGACCGGTCCATGTTTCACGTGAAACATCCTCCGAACTCCCTACGGCACCGTCGCCGCAAATGAACTACACCGTTGTAACTAGAACTCAGCCAAGCAGAACGACGACGCGGCGCGACGGCTCCACGCCCTCGCTCTCGCTGCGGACACCATCGACCGCGGCCACTGCATCGTGAACAATCTTCCGCTCGAACGGAGTCATAGGCGCCAGCTCCTCGCGCTCACCGGATTCCAGCACGCGATGGGCCACCTTGTCGCCCAGCGCAGCGAGCTCGTCGCGGCGACGGCGCCGCCACCGCGCGATGTCCAGCATCAGTCGACTGCGCTCGCCGGTCTTCTGGTGGACCGCCAGCCGGGTCAGCTCCTGGAGGGCATCCAGCACCTCGCCCTTGCGGCCCACCAGCTTGCTCAGATCGCCGCCGCCGTCGATGCTCACCACCGCCCGGTCACCTTCGACATCCAGATCGATATCGCCATCGAAGTCCAGCAGGTCGAGCAGATCCTCGAGATAGTCGCCGGCGATCTCGCCTTCCGCGACCAGTCGCTCCTCCAGGTCGGCCTGACTCTTGGGCGCGGACTGGGTGTCCTCCTCCAGCTCGGTGCCGGGTTCGGTCGTCTGTGCGTCCGTCATATCCGTCTTCTCCCTACTTGTAGCCAGTGTGAGAACTGGTCACCGTTTCCGCTTCTTGGGGCGTGCACCGGGCTTGGGCGTGCGGTTCACGCTCGGGGCTGCCGATTCACCTGCCGCGTCCGTTTCGTCTTTGGTCTGCGCCGGATCCGGATCCGCCTCGACATCCTCCGTAGCGGCCGCCGCACTCGCGGGTTCGCCCTTACGTGCGCGGTTGGGTTTCGCTCCGGGCGCCGGTGCGTTCGCCGAACGACGCTCGATCGCCTCGGCCTTCTTGGCTTCTTCTTCCTTCTCGATCATCCCGAAGACGTAATGCTGCTGACCGTAAGTCCAGATGTTGTTGGACAGCCAGTAGATGATCACGGCCAGGGGCAGGAACGGTCCACCGACCACCACACCGAGCGGGAACACGTAGAGCGCGAGCTTGTTCATCATCGCGGTCTGCGGGTTGGCCGCGGCCTCGACGCTCTGGCGGGCCACCGACGCCCGGCTGTTGAAGTGCGTGGCGATGCCCGCCAGGATCATGATCGGTACGCCGACCAGAACCACGGCGAACCGGTTGAATTCCGTGAATGCCTCCAGGCCGTGCTGCTGGACCATCGTCGCGCCCAGTGGTGCACCGAAAAGGTTGGCGTCGAGGAAGTGGCTCACGTCGGTCGCGCTGAAGACATAGTTCGCGAGGCTGCGGTTCTCCTCCACGGACAACCCCAACCGGCCGATGCCGGTCTGAGTCCGGTTGAAGGACATCAACACGTGGTACAGGCCGAGGAACACCGGCACCTGAGCCAGCATCGGCAGGCAGCCGAGGATCGGGTTGAATCCGTGCTCGCGTTGCAGCTTCTGCATCTCCAGCGCCATGCGCTGGCGGTCCTTGCCGTACTTCTTCTGCAGCGCCTTGATCTGTGGCTGCAGTTCCTGCATCTGCCGCGTGGTGCGGATCTGCTTGACAAAGGGCTTGTAGAGGATCGCGCGCAGCGTGAACACCAGGAACATCACCGACAGCGCCCAGGCGAAGAAGTTCTCAGGGCCGAGCAGGAAGGCGAATGCCTTGTACCAAACCCACATGATCGCCGACACCGGGTAATAGATGACATCCAGGCTGAACCAATTAAACACGCGACTTGCTCTCCCCTCGCTTCGCTGGGGTATCCCAGACAAGGTTTTCGGCGGCGGCGATCCCGCCAGAGACGGACTCGTCAGAACTGACGGACTCGTGATCGTGAGGGCACCGGTCGGGGATGGGATCCCATCCCCCCGGGTGCCACGGGCCGCATTTCAGCAGTCGGATCAATGTCAGCCACGCACCGCGGAACAAGCCGTACTCGGTGAGGGCATCGACCGCGTACTGACTGCAGGTCGGCATGAACCGGCACGACGGCAGTCGAAGCGGAGAGACGGTGTGGCGGTAGAGCTGAATCAGGAAGATCGCACCGCGGGCTGCACCGGCACCCGCCCTGCGGATCATGGTGAAGTCCTGCGCCGCGCCTCGAGGCGCTCGAGAGCGCGCTGTAATTGCTGCTCCAACCGTGGCGACGGCGCTTCACTGCTGCCGGCGCGAGCCCGGATCACCACGAGGTCCGTGGCATCCAGACGCGGTATGACGGTACGGGCGGCATGACGCAGCCGCCGAGACACCCGATGACGCTCCACGGCATTCCCGACGGCTTTGGACACGATCAGACCGACCCGCGGGCCGGTTGCATCCGTTCCCTCGTGTAGCGCGTGTACGACAACGTCAGGTTGAACCGCACGCACGCCACGACTGACGGTGGCACTGAACTCCGCGGACCGCCTCATCCGGTATCGAGCCGGAAGCACCGCGCTAGATCCTGCGTCGAATCACGCAGTAAGTGCGCGACGGCCCTTGCCACGACGGTTGGCGACGATGGCGCGGCCGGCGCGAGTGCGCATCCGCAGCCGGAACCCATGCACGCGCGCACGGCGGCGGTTGTTGGGCTGGTAGGTCCGCTTGCCCTTGGCCACGGCAATCTCTCCTTGTTCCGTTTGGCACCCGCCCCCGCCGACACCGAGGTGTCGCCGAAAACGGTTACCGTGCAAGCTCTGTTTAAGCTCGTCCGTCGTGCTTTACTAACCGGCGCGTTCTCCGGAACCTCCCGGGCGCAGCCGTATCGCCACGTGCGGGCGACTGCTCGAGGGTACTGATGAGATTTCCCTCGGTCAAACCTGCCCCGACCCGCACACATGGCAAGTATCCGATGTTGCAGAACTGTTGGCACATCGAGAGAAAACTGTTAGCTTCTGGCAATGCCGTTCCGAGCCTGGACCGGCCCCGGAAAATGAAACGAGAGATCGCGGCGCGGCGCACCCTCGCAGCATGTGACGAAGCCGGCCACGACGCTCTCAGAACAGACAACAGAGCGACGACGACTGTCCTTTCTCCACAAGCTGTGGATAAATATGTGGACAGTTCGTCATCGTTCTTTTTGGTCGTCACCGGGTCGACCGCGAAGCACCTCAAAGGGGGAACAGTCGTTGCCAGCTGACCCCGATCCACCGTTCGTCGCGATCTGGAACAGCGTCGTCGCCGAACTCAACGGCGATCGTGATGCAGATGGTGATCCGGCTCTCCCGCCACTGACTCCTCAGCAAAGGGCCTGGCTCAAGCTGGTGAAACCCCTCGTCATCGCCGAGGGGTTTGCTCTGCTCTCCGTTCCCACCCCGTTCGTTCAGAACGAGATCGAACGGCACCTTCGTGAGCCGATCATCAATGCACTCAGCCGCAAGCTGGGTGAGCGGGTCGAGCTGGGCGTCCGCATCGCCACTCCGCCCGAGGAACCCGAGGACTCCCCCGCCGCTGCGGCTGACAATGGGTCCACCGCCGACGCGCGGCCGAACGCGACCGCGTCAGCACCGCCTGCCGACACCGATGAGATCGACGACGACCGCGCCGCCAAGGCCAGCGCCGAAGAGACCTGGCCGACCTACTTCAGCAGTCCGCAGCGTGATTCCACGGTCAGTGACGACAACGCCGTCAATCTCAACCGGCGCTACACGTTCGACACGTTCGTCATCGGTGCGTCCAACCGCTTCGCCCATGCCGCGACCCTCGCCATCGCCGAGGCACCAGCGCGGGCTTACAACCCGTTGTTCATCTGGGGTGAATCCGGCCTCGGCAAGACGCATCTGCTGCACGCCGCCGGGAACTATGCGCAACGACTCTTTCCGGGCATGCGGGTGAAGTACGTCTCCACCGAAGAATTCACCAACGACTTCATCAACTCGCTGCGCGACGACCGCAAGGCCTCCTTCAAGCGCAGTTACCGCGACATCGACATCCTGTTGGTCGATGACATCCAGTTCATCGAGGGCAAGGAAGGTATCCAGGAAGAGTTCTTCCATACCTTCAACACCCTGCACAACGCCAACAAGCAGATCGTCATCTCCTCGGATCGCCCGCCCAAGCAGCTGGCCACGCTCGAGGACCGGCTGCGTACCCGCTTCGAATGGGGGCTGATCACCGATGTGCAGCCGCCCGAGCTCGAGACGCGCATCGCGATCCTTCGCAAGAAGGCGCAGATGGATCGCCTCGACGTCCCCGATGACGTGCTCGAGCTCATCGCGAGCAGTATCGAACGCAATATCCGCGAGCTCGAGGGTGCGCTGATCCGCGTCACCGCGTTCGCGTCGCTCAACAAGACCCGGATCGACAAGTCTCTGGCCGAAGTGGTGTTGCGCGATCTGATCGCCGACGCCACGACCATGCAGATCAGCACTGCCGCGATCATGGCGGCCACCGCCGAGTACTTCGAGACCACGGTCGAGGAGCTGCGCGGGCCAGGCAAGACCCGGGCGTTGGCGCAGTCCCGCCAGATCGCCATGTATCTGTGCCGCGAGCTCACCGACCTGTCCCTGCCCAAGATCGGCCAGGCATTCGGGCGTGATCACACCACGGTCATGTACGCGGAGAAGAAGATCCGCGGCGAGATGGCCGAGCGACGTGAGGTTTTCGACCACGTCAAGGAACTCACCACCCGGATTCGTCAGCGCGCCAAGCGCTGAATCACCCCCGCAGTCCCGTCCGGATCGGTGCTCGAGCACCGGGCGCCGGCGGTCGATCCTGCGCGCCTGGGCGCCTCCGCGTCTCACATCGTGGTCTCTTCAGGCCTGTCCGGCGAAAAATCTTGTAACAACTTTCGCCCCAGAACGCATCACTTGTCACAGCCGACCGCTGTGGATACTGCTGTGCACAACCTGCGGGCAAACCACGGGATGAATGACAAAATCATCCACACGATGTCATCTGTCCACACTCCGCGCCGGGTCCATGCACCGGTCTCCACAGCCGACTCACATTCCGACACACCTGGGGTACTGGGCAAACACCCGTTCATCCCCAGTTTTCACAGGACCTAATACTGTTACTCATATATCTTCTAAGAGTTCTTTCTAGAAGAAGGGGCTTGGGGACACCGAACGAAACTCCCGTCCGTCCGGGCTCGAGAAGCACATGCAAGTCCCCATGTCACCCCGGTCGATTAGCTTTCAAGTTGATGCGGAAAGCTCTACGGTGGTTCATCGACAGCGGTTTCAGCTTTGTCATTCAGTGCGATGCTGTGTGGCGGTGTTCTGGGAAGACGCTGGTAGAGCTCGTTATGGGGATCATCGAAGGGGCGCATAGCACGTGGCGACGACGACGGCTGGGCTGACCGACTTGAAGTTCCGCGTGGTGCGTGAGGACTTCGCGGACGCGGTGGCCTGGGTGGCCCGCAATCTGCCGACCCGACCCACCATCCCGGTCCTGGCCGGGGTGCTGTTGACCGGCACCGATGATGGTCTGACCATCTCCGGCTTCGACTACGAAGTTTCCGCCGAGGTGCGTGTCAGTGCCGAAATCGCTTCTCCTGGAAGCGTTTTGGTGTCCGGACGGCTGCTTTCCGACATCACCAAGGCATTGCCGGCCAAGCCGGTGGAGCTCAGCGTCGAAGGCACCCGGGTGGCCCTCACCTGTGGCAGCGCCCGGTTCTCGCTCCCGACCCTGGCGGTGGAGGACTACCCGGCATTGCCGACCCTGCCCGAGGAGACCGGGGTGGTGTCGTCCGATCTGTTCGCCGAGGCCATCGGCCAGGTGGCGGTCGCGGCCGGCCGTGATGACACCCTGCCGATGCTGACCGGCATCCGTGTCGAGATCTCCGGTGAATCAGTGGTTTTGGCGGCCACCGACCGGTTCCGGCTGGCGGTGCGTGAGCTGACCTGGGAAACCAATGCCACCGACGTCGAGGCGGCCGTCCTGGTCCCGGCGAAGACGCTGGCCGAGGCGGCCAAGGCCGGCACCGACGGCAACCAGGTGCACCTGTCGCTGGGCTCCGGCGAGTCGGTCGGGAAGGACGGTCTGCTCGGTATCCGCAGTAACGGCAAGCGCAGCACCACCCGGCTGCTGGATGCCGAGTTCCCGAAATTCCGTCAGTTGTTGCCGAGCGAGCACACCGCCGTCGCGACGATCGGAGTGGCCGAGCTCACCGAGGCGATCAAGCGTGTGGCGCTGGTGGCCGATCGGGGAGCCCAGATCCGAATGGAATTCGGCGAAGACGTGCTGCGTCTTTCGGCCGGCGCCGACGATGTGGGTCGCGCCGAAGAGGATCTGCCGGTCGAGTTCGCCGGTGACCCATTGACCATCGCGTTCAACCCGACCTACCTCACCGACGGGCTGAGCTCTCTGCATTCGGACCGGGTGACTTTCGGTTTCACCACGCCGAGTCGCCCTGCCGTGTTGCGTCCTACGGACGAGGATGGTGGTACCGGCGGTGGTTCGGGTCCGTTCCCGGCCGCCAAAACCGATTACGTCTATCTGTTGATGCCGGTTCGCCTTCCTGGCTGACCGGCGCGGTCGAGAAAGGGCGCACATGCAACTGGGGTTGGTCGGCCTGGGCAAGATGGGCTTCAACATGCGCGAGCGCCTGCGCGGGGGTGGCCACGAGGTCGTGGGCTACGACCCTCGTCCGGAAGTCAGCGACGTGGCCGGCCTGGCGGACCTGGCCGGCGCCCTCGAGACGCCGCGGGTGGTCTGGGTGATGGTGCCCTCGGGCACGGTGACGCACGAGACCATCGTCGCGCTCGCCGATGTGCTGGGTCCCGGTGATCTGGTGATCGACGGCGGGAACTCGAGATACACCGAAGATGAGCCGCACGCAAAGTTGTTGGGCGAGAAAGGGATCAACTTCATCGACGCCGGGGTGTCGGGTGGTGTCTGGGGTCTGAAGGAAGGATATGGGCTGATGGTCGGTGGCAGTGACACCGACGTGGCTCGAGCCATGCCGATCTTCGACACGTTGCGTCCCGAGGGCGAGGTGGCCGATGGTTTCGTCCACGCCGGTCCCGTAGGCGCCGGTCATTACGCCAAGATGGTGCACAACGGTATCGAATACGGTCTGATGCACGCCTACGCCGAGGGCTACGAGCTGTTGTCGGCCGAGGAGCTGATCACCGATCCCCAGGCAGTGATCCAGGCCTGGACCAACGGCACGGTGGTGCGGTCGTGGCTGCAGCAGCTGCTGGCCCAGGCGCTCAAGGAAGACCCCGGCTTCGCTGCGATCAGCGGGTACACCGAAGATTCCGGCGAAGGCCGCTGGACCGTGGAAGAGGCCATCAGCCACCGGGTTCCGATGCCGGTGATCGCCGCGTCGTTGTTTGCCCGGTTCGCCTCGAGGCAAGAGGACTCCCCCACCATGAAAGCAGTGTCGGCGCTGCGCAACCAGTTCGGTGGCCATGCTGTGCACCGGATCAGTGAGTCCGGTTAGGTGCGATTCCGATGTATGTCCGCCACCTGGGGCTGACCGACTACCGGTCCTGGGCACACGTCGAGCTCGAGCTGGAGCCCGGGCGGACCGTATTTGTCGGCCCAAACGGTTTCGGTAAGACGAATCTTGTTGAGGCACTGTGGTATTGCGCCACGCTGGGGTCACATCGGGTGGCTTCCGATGCGCCGCTGATCCGGGCCGGCGAGCAGCGTGCGATCGTCTCGAGCATCGTGGTCAACGAGGGCCGCGAACTGGCGGTCGATCTCGAGATCACGAATGGCCGGGCCAACAAGGCCCGGCTGAACCGGTCACAGGTGCGGTCCCCGCGCGAAATTCTGGGCGTCTTGCGCGCGGTGCTGTTCAGCCCGGAGGACCTCGCACTGGTGCGTGGTGATCCAGGTGAACGACGCCGCTATCTCGACGAGTTGGCCACCACCCGCCGCCCGACCATCGCCGGTATCCGGGCCGACTATGACAAGGTGGTCCGTCAACGCACCGCATTGCTGAAAACCGCTGCGGGAGCACGCTATCGGGGTGATTCCAGCGTGCTGGACACCCTCGATGTGTGGGATGGGCACCTGGCTGCCCACGGTGCGGCGCTGACCGCCGCGCGCATCGCGTTGGTCGAGCAGCTGCACCCGGAGGTGCAGAAGGCCTATCAATTGTTGGCTCCCTCGAGCCGGCCCGCGGCAATCCGGTACCGCTCCGGCGTGGAGGCCATCGCGAATGCTCCCGGTCCCGAGCCCGTCGAGTTCTATGAGGCAGCACTGCTGGACGCACTGAGTCGTCGTCGCGACGCGGAACTTGACCGCGGGGTCTGTCTGGTGGGCCCGCACCGCGACGATCTCGAGCTGTGGCTGGGTGACCAACCCGCGAAAGGCTTTGCCAGCCATGGTGAATCGTGGTCGATGGCGTTGGCACTGCGGTTGGGCGCCTACGGGTTGCTACGGTCGGACGGGGTCGATCCGGTGCTGCTGCTCGACGACGTCTTCGCGGAGTTGGACACCGCTCGTCGCCAGGCCTTGGCCGCGGTGGCCGGCGAGGCCGAACAGGTTCTGGTCACGGCGGCGGTCGGTGAGGACATCCCGCAGGACTGGGAGGTCAACCGCGTCGAGATCAGGATGACCGAAGGGGACCAGGGCCGGATATCGGTGGTGCAGGCATGACGGACAATCCCGCGGAATCCCCAGACCAGGTATCTCGGGACCTCACTCCCGCGGTGTCGCCCGATGATCTCGCCCGCATGCGGGGGATGGATCTGGTGCGGCGGACGCTCGAGGAGGCCCGGGGCGCAGCCCGGAGCCAGGGTAAGGACGTCGGCCGGGGGCGTAGTGCCCCGGTACGTCGGGTGGCCGGCAATCGCGGCCGACGACGCGCCTGGTCAGGGCCGGGTCCGGACGGCCGCGATCCACAATTGCTGGGCTCTGCGACCCAGGATCTGGCCAAGGTGCGGGGCTGGGGCTCGAGGGTCGCCGAGGGTTCGGTCTTCGGCCGGTGGCGGACCGTTGTGGGAGACCAGATCGCCGACCATGCCGATCCCACGGGCCTGAACGAGGGGGTGCTGACCGTCTCGGCGGAGTCGACCGCGTGGGCCACCCAGCTTCGAATGGTGCAGTCCCAGTTGCTGGCCAAGATCGCGGCCGCCGTCGGCGACGGGGTGGTGACCTCGTTGAAGATCGTGGGTCCAGTCGGCCCGTCGTGGCGGAAGGGTCGTTATCACGTGGCAGGCCGCGGTCCCCGCGACACCTACGGGTAGGACTGCGCTCAGGAACGCCGAGACGCGCGAAATGGATCGCCTCAAGCGTCCGGAGACACCGATGCCCGAGAAATTCCGCGCACGGCGCAGTTAGGTAGGTGAAAACGCCGCTACAGCGTCGGCCCTGTCCGTCTCGACCGGTAGACTATGGCGAGATCTGCAGGGCGGTGATGCAACCGCCTCCCGCGAACCCCAAGGAGACGCGTCCGACGTGGCTGCCCAGAATCAGTACGGTGCCGATTCGATCAAAGTGCTGGAAGGCCTCGAAGCCGTTCGTAAACGCCCTGGCATGTATATCGGTTCCACCGGTGAACGCGGCCTGCACCACCTGGTGTGGGAGGTCGTCGACAACGCGGTAGACGAGGCGATGGCCGGGTTCGCCAGCAAGGTTGACGTGCGAATCCTCGAGGACGGCGGCGTTCAGGTCACCGACGACGGTCGCGGCATCCCGGTGGCCATGCATGCCACCGGCATCCCGACCATCGACGTCGTGATGACGGTTCTGCACGCCGGCGGCAAGTTCGAAGAGGGCGCCTATCAGGTGTCGGGCGGCCTGCACGGTGTGGGTGTCTCGGTGGTGAACGCCCTGTCGTCGCGTTTGGAAGCGGACGTCCGCACCGACGGATACGAGTGGTTTCAGACCTACGACAACTCAGTCCCGGGGACCCTGAAAAAGGGTGAGAAGACCAAAGAGACCGGTACCACCATCCGGTTCTGGGCGGATCCGGATGTCTTCGAGACCACGGTTTATGACTTCGAGACCATCGCCCGGCGCCTGCAGGAGATGGCGTTCCTGAACAAGGGCCTGACCATCGAGCTCACTGACGAACGGGTCACGCAGGCCGAGGTCGTCGACGAGGTGGTCGCCGACACCGCCGCGGCCCCCAAGACTGCGGAGGAGGAGGCGGCCGAGGCCAAGGCGCCCCACAAGGTAAAGCACCGGACCTTCCATTACCCGGGCGGTCTGGTCGACTTCGTCAAGCACATCAACCGGACCAAGACCGCGATCCAGCCCAGCGTGATCGATTTCGACGGCAAGGGCACCGGCCACGAGGTCGAGATCGCGATGCAGTGGAATGCCGGTTACTCCGAGTCGGTCCACACGTTCGCCAACACCATCAACACCCACGAAGGCGGCACCCACGAGGAAGGTTTCCGCGCAGCGCTGACCACCGTGGTGAACAAGTACGCCAAGGACAAGAAGCTGCTGAAGGACAAGGATCCGAACCTCACCGGCGACGACATTCGTGAGGGGCTGGCGGCCGTCATCTCGGTGAAGGTGTCCCAACCGCAGTTCGAGGGCCAGACCAAGACCAAGCTCGGCAACACCGAGGTGAAGTCCTTCGTGCAGAAGATCTGTAATGAGCAACTGACCCACTGGTTCGAGGCGAACCCGGCCGAAGCGAAAACTGTGGTGAACAAAGCAGTTTCGTCGGCACAGGCACGTATCGCCGCGCGCAAGGCGCGAGAGCTGGTGCGGCGAAAGAGCGCCACTGATATCGGCGGGTTGCCCGGCAAGCTCGCCGACTGCCGCTCTACTGATCCGACGAAGTCCGAACTGTATGTGGTGGAGGGCGATTCGGCCGGCGGCTCGGCCAAGAGTGGCCGCGACTCGATGTTCCAGGCGATCCTGCCGTTGCGCGGCAAGATCATCAATGTTGAAAAGGCCCGTATCGACCGGGTTTTGAAGAACACCGAAGTCCAGGCCATCATCACCGCCCTGGGCACCGGTATTCACGACGAGTTCGATCTCAGCAAGCTGCGGTATCACAAGATCGTGTTGATGGCCGATGCCGACGTCGACGGTCAGCACATCTCCACCCTGCTGCTGACCCTGCTGTTCCGTTTCATGAAACCGCTGGTCGAGCACGGCCACATCTTCCTGGCGCAGCCGCCGCTGTACAAACTCAAGTGGCAGCGTCAGGAACCGGAATTCGCCTACTCCGACCGTGAGCGCGACGGGCTGCTCGAGGCCGGCAAGGCAGCCGGCAAGCGGATCAACATCGACGACGGTATTCAGCGTTACAAGGGTCTGGGCGAGATGGACGCCAAGGAACTGTGGGAAACCACCATGGATCCGTCAGTGCGGGTATTGCGTCAAGTGACGCTCGATGATGCTGCTGCGGCCGACGAGCTGTTCTCCATCCTGATGGGTGAAGACGTCGAAGCACGACGCAGCTTCATCACGCGCAATGCCAAAGACGTTCGCTTCCTGGACGTTTAAGACATTCACCGGCTAGATCAAAACCGAGGATCACATGACTGACACCACGTTGCCACCCGGCGACGGAACCTCTGACCGCATCGAACCGGTCGACATTCAACACGAGATGCAGCGCAGCTACATCGATTACGCCATGAGCGTCATCGTCGGGCGCGCCCTTCCCGAGGTGCGCGACGGGCTCAAGCCCGTGCACCGCCGCGTGCTCTACGCGATGTACGACTCAGGCTTCCGCCCGGACCGCAGCCATGCGAAATCGGCGCGCTCAGTGGCCGAGACGATGGGTAACTATCACCCGCACGGTGACTCCTCGATCTACGACACCCTGGTCCGGATGGCCCAGCCCTGGTCGTTGCGTTACCCGTTGGTCGACGGTCAAGGTAACTTCGGCTCGCCGGGTAACGACCCCGCGGCGGCAATGCGGTACACGGAAGCCCGACTGACTCCGCTGGCCATGGAGATGTTGCGGGAAATCGACGAGGAAACAGTCGAGTTCATCCCCAACTACGACGGCCGGGTGCAGGAACCCACGGTGCTGCCGAGCCGGTTCCCCAACCTGCTGGCCAATGGCTCGGGCGGTATCGCCGTCGGCATGGCCACCAACATCCCGCCGCACAACCTGCGGGAGTTGGCCGAGGCGGTGTACTGGTGCCTGGAGAACCATGAAGCCGACGAAGAGGCCACGCTGGCCGCGATGTGCGAGCGGGTCAAGGGTCCCGACTTCCCCACCCACGGCCTGATCGTCGGATCGCAGGGCATCCACGACGCCTACACCACCGGCCGCGGCTCCATCCGGATGCGCGGTGTGGTGGAGATCGAAGAGGACAGCCGAGGCCGCACCGGCATCGTCATCACCGAACTGCCGTACCAGGTCAACCACGACAACTTCATTACCTCGATCGCCGAGCAGGTGCGGGACGGCAAGCTGGCCGGCATCTCCAACATCGAGGACCAGTCCAGTGACCGCGTCGGTCTGCGAATTGTGGTGGAGCTCAAGCGCGATGCCGTCGCCAAGGTGGTGCTGAACAACCTCTACAAGCACACCCAGCTACAGACCAGCTTCGGCGCCAACATGCTGTCGATCGTCGACGGGGTGCCTCGCACACTGCGGCTGGACCAGATGATCCGGTACTACGTCGCACACCAACTCGATGTCATCGTGCGGCGTACCCGCTATCGGTTGCGCAAGGCCAACGAGCGGGCCCACATCCTGCGCGGACTGGTCAAGGCGCTCGACGCGCTCGACGAGGTGATCGCTCTGATCCGGGCGTCGCAGACCGTGGAGATCGCCCGGGCCGGCCTGATCGAGCTGCTCGACATAGACGAGATCCAGGCCCAGGCGATCCTCGACATGCAGCTGCGCCGGTTGGCTGCCCTGGAGCGGCAGAAGATCGTCGACGACCTGGCGAAGATCGAGGCCGAGATCGCCGACCTCGAGGACATTCTGGCCAAACCGGAACGGCAGCGGGCGATCGTGCACGATGAGCTCGCAGAGATAGTCGAGAAGCACGGCGATGATCGCCGGACCCGCATCATGCCGGCCGACGGTGAGGTCAGCGACGAGGATCTGATCGCGCGGGAGGACGTGGTCGTCACGATCACCGAGACCGGATATGCCAAGCGCACCAAGACCGACCTCTACCGCAGCCAGAAGCGCGGCGGCAAGGGTGTGCAGGGCGCGGGCCTCAAGGCCGACGACATCGTCAACCATTTCTTCGTCTGCTCCACCCACGACTGGATCCTGTTTTTCACCACGCAGGGCCGGGTGTACCGGGCCAAGGCCTACGAGCTGCCGGAAACCTCACGCACCGCGCGCGGTCAGCACGTGGCGAACCTGCTGGCCTTCCAGCCCGAGGAGCGCATCGCCCAGGTCATCCAGATCAAGAGCTACGAGGATGCGCCGTATCTGGTGCTGGCAACTCGCAAGGGTCTGGTGAAGAAATCCAAGCTGGTCGACTTCGACTCCAACCGGTCCGGAGGCATCGTGGCGGTCAATCTCCGCGACGGTGACGAGTTGGTCGGGGCCGTGCTGTGCTCGGCCGAAGACGACCTGCTGCTGGTGAGTGCCAAGGGCCAGTCGATCCGCTTCTCGGCCACCGATGAGGCGTTGCGGCCGATGGGTCGCGCTACCTCGGGTGTGCAGGGCATGCGCTTCAACGAAGAAGACCAGCTGTTGTCGTTGAATGTGGTTCAGCCGGATACATACCTGCTGGTCGCGACCGCGGGCGGTTACGCCAAGCGGACCGCGATCGAGGAGTACTCGCCGCAGGGCCGCGGCGGCAAGGGCATCCTGACGATTCAGTACGACCGCAAACGTGGCACTCTGGTCGGAGCGCTGATCGTCGACGACGAGACGGAGCTGTACGCCATCACCTCAGGGGGCGGCGTCATCCGGACCGCCGCACGTCAGGTTCGCAAGGCTGGGCGTCAGACCAAGGGTGTCCGCTTGATGAACCTGGGCGAGGGCGACACACTGATTGCGATTGCGCGCAACGCCGAGGAGGACTCGGAAGCGGATGAGGCCGAGTCCGACGAGGAGTGACGCTGTCGCCGAGGCCCGACCCGGACCTCGGCCTGAGCTAAGGAGCTGTTAGGTGAGTTCACCGAACGAGCCGGGGTACCCGCGAGCGGGCGACCGGCCCGGCAGCAGCTCCAACGGCTCAGGTACCGGGGCCGAGGCGAGCCCGACCCCGAGCAAAGCCGCCGGGACGCAGCCCCGCGCCGCCGCCGGCGGCGGCGGCCAGATCACCGAGACCGGTGAGGCGCCGCCGTGGCAGCGCGGTACCGCCCGCACCACGCCCCAACCGGCAGCCGAGACGCGTGAGGAGAACGCCCGCACTCCGGGGTCCCACTCCCCCGGTGTGGAAGCCCGGCTGCAGCGCTTCGTAGCAGGCACGGAGACCAACGACACCGAGCAGCAGGCCCGTCCGGCCCGTCCGGCAACTCCTGCTCCATCGGCCACGCGCAAGGAACCGGTGCGGCCGGAGGCCTATGCGAGCGAGATCCCGGACCTGTCCGGGCCCGCACCGCGTACCCCGCAACGCAAGACAGCCACCGAAGCGCCGGCGGCCAGAAGCTCGAGCAACAGCCCGACCACCCGGATCCAGGTCGCCAACCGCGGCTCGCATCAGGGTCCGGTCCGCGCCAGCATGCAGATCCGCCGCGTCGACCCGTGGACTGTGCTCAAGGTCTCGCTGGTGCTGTCGGTGGTGCTGTTCTTCGTGTGGATGATCGCGGTGGCATTCCTATACCTGGTGCTCGGCGCCATGGGTGTGTGGAGCAAGCTCAACAGCAATGTCGGCGACCTCCTGACCAGCGCGAGCGGCGCCTCGGGAGGCGAATTGGTCTCCAGCGGAACGATCTTCGGCGGGGCGGCGCTGGTCGGCCTGGTGAATATCGTCGTGCTGTGTGCGATGGCGACCATCGGGGCCTTCATCTACAACCTGACCACCGATCTGGTCGGCGGGGTCGAGGTCACGCTGGCCGACAGGGATTGATTTGGGACTCTGCGCCCCGGTGCGGTAATCTCTGCGCTCGGTCGATCCCAAATTTTCGGGCCTATAGCTCAGGCGGTTAGAGCGCTTCGCTGATAACGAAGAGGTCGGAGGTTCGAGTCCTCCTAGGCCCACGACACCCGGTGTAGCCGGTGATCACCGAGAGGTTGTGCCATGCGGTTGATGCTTCTGGCAGGCATCACGGCCGTGGCGGTGATCATATGGCGATCACGACACGGTGAAGAAGTTTGGCATGACTTGGCAGATGCGCCACCTCGGCCAAATGAGGGGCCTTAGCTCAGTTGGTAGAGCGCTGCCTTTGCAAGGCAGATGTCAGGAGTTCGAATCTCCTAGGCTCCACAAGTCAAGACAATCACGAGCGGTTCCGGTGTTGGCCATCGGAGCCGCATTCTCATTCTTCATCCGGCGCCCTACCGCACGGCCAATCCGCCACAACAATGCCGACGTGGTGAAGAAGGGTCAGGGCGATCGAAATCACCCAAACAAGAGGATGTTTCGTTCCCGCAGGGGCGAAGCCGAACCCCGGCCCGTCGTCGTATTCCCGCGGGTGCGGCGCTTCCGCAGTACGCTCATGCGGTCCGGGGGGCGGTACTTCCCGGCCCGGAATGTCCACATCCAAGTCTCGCGCCAATGCGCAAGAGGGAGAACGCTTGTGAAGCGACCAGTCCTTGTCGGCCTGTCTGTTCTGGTAGTAGGTCTGGCCGGTTGTAGTTCGGAGAACGCACCCGAGGCGACGTCCACTCCGGCCACCAGCTCGGTGGCGGCCGCAAGCGACGAACAACAGATCCGCGAGCTGGTCGCCAAGCAAGAAGCCGCGATTGCCGGCTACAACTTCGCCAAGATGGCGGAACTGACCTGTGCGCAGTACCGCGATGCCGTTTTGAGTCAGCCGGACACGATGTTCCCGCCGCTCAGCCAAGCCGGGACGCCGGAAGAATTGGCCGCCAAACCCGCCGATGTCCTGACCGAAGCGCTCAAACGGAAGTATCCGGCCGCATCGGACGCCGTCATCGGTCAACTGGTGGACGCGTTGATCCGGTACGACGAGCCGGCCTACAAGGCCGCCAACCTTGAGCTTCTTCGGCAGTCCAGCAAGCTGACGATCGACAAGGTGGAGAACATCACGGTCACCGGGGACAGCGCCACGGCCGACATCACCACCACGTGGGCGTTGACCGGCCAACCACCAGCGACCGACACCAAGCCCAACGCGTTCCGCAAAGAAGGCGGTCGATGGCTGGACTGTCAGGACCCGTCGTCGGAATAGCCCAGCGGCGTCAGGGCTTCGGGTTGACTTCGACGCTGGGCGGCAGCGGTGAGGGCTCGGGCCGGGTGGACCGCCGCACGATCGAGAATGCCACGGCCCCACCGGCCAGGACGGCTGCGGCGACGCCGGCGATCACCAGCCGCCGGTGACGCCGTTTGGGCTCCGGGGCTGCGGCCGCCTCTTGCAGTACCTCGGGCAGAGCGGCCACGGCCTGTGCGGCCGCGGCGAGTTGGCGGCGCAGCTTGCCCGATTCGTAGCCCTTGCGCAGACCGGCGGCAACGGCGGCCGCGGTGTTGGCGCTGAGGCCCACCACGCCGCGGGTCACGTCGACCGGACCGACCGTGCTGTATTTCAAGCCGCGGGCTAGGCGCTGACGGGGGGCCAACCGGGTATCGACGTTCGCGGTCATCTGGCACCTTTCTGGGCACTGGCGGGACGTGGGCGACGGACCTGAGTGGGCCGTTTGTCGGCTCAGATCCAGACTGCCATCTCTGCGCGAGTCTGGGGCGCTTGGTGGGGTATCTGACTGTTGCCGCGGGCCGGGATGGCAGACTGGGTAGCCGTGACGAGCCCCATTCAGACCGCGACGGCGACACTGCACACCAACCGCGGCGACATCAAGATCGCACTGTTCGGAAACCACGCTCCCAAGACCGTGGCCAACTTCGTCGGCTTGGCGCAGGGGACGAAGGACTACACCACCGAGAACGCCTCGGGCGGTACGTCCGGTCCGTTCTACGACGGCGTCGTCTTCCACCGGGTGATCGACGGCTTCATGATCCAGGGCGGCGATCCGACCGGCACCGGCCGTGGCGACGCCGGCTACAAGTTCGCCGACGAGTTCCACCCCGAGCTCCAGTTCGACAAGCCCTACCTGCTGGCCATGGCCAACGCCGGGCCGGGCACCAACGGCTCACAGTTCTTCATCACGGTCGGCAAGACGCCGCACCTCACTCGCAAGCACACCATCTTCGGTGAGGTTGTCGATCCCGAGTCGCAGAAGGTGGTCGACGCCATCGCGTCCACGCCCACCGATCGCTCTGACCGCCCGACCGATCCGGTCGTCGTCGAATCGATCACCGTGTCGTAACGGGTATCCCCCCGCACATACCAATGCGCGACGCCCCCGGGAGCCGGGGGCGTCGCGTGTTGTGTGGGGTGTTTCCTTTACCGGGCTTACCGGGCCGCGAAACCGGCCTGGGTGAGCGCGTCGAGGACATCGAGAGGGTCTGTTCCTAGATCCCACCGCGTGAGGACGACCAGACGGTCATCGACCGTGTCGATCTCCAGTAGCCGGACCTTGCGGGCGATGCGGCGGAACTCGGTGATGCGGATCTGTCGGATCTCATCACGGCTATATGTCCGGGCGTGCCACCAACCGGCGACCGTGAGACTGTCTTGGTTGATTGCCAGTTTCGGCCGGGCTCGCCACGACAATGTTGCGAACGTGAGCAATCCCACCCCAGCTATGCCGGCAAGAACACGTCCGGGCGGGTCTGTGATCACGGTCACAGCTGCGATAGCCATCGCTAGTCCGGCTATGGCGCAACCTGCGACTCCAGCGGCGGGTGCGCTCCAATGAGTTTGCTGCACGGGTTCTTTACACCCTCTTACCGCGACTAATGGAGTTATCCACAGGTGCTATCCCCAATGGGGATGAATCACAACGATGTGATTGAGCATCGTCGACGTTGCTGAGCTGGTAACGCTGAAAACGTAAGATGAATTCATTATCGCTGGGTTTCCGATCAGCGCCAGCGCATCGTGAGCAACAGCCCACTGATCATGAAGGCAAATGCGACCGCGTAATTCCACGGACCCATATCGGCCATCCACTGAAGGAAGGACGGGGTGTCCACGGGATTCGTCGCGGCCAGCTGGAAAACCAGCAGCCACAACAGGCCGAACAGCATGAGACCGATGAACAGCGCGACGAACCACACACTCGACGGTCCGGCTTTCACCTTGACCGGAGTCCGGCTCACCTGCTTGATGGTGAAATCGTTCTTCTTACGGACTTTGGACTTGGGCATGGGTACCTTCGCGGACAGTCGGCGTCACACGGTGCGACGATGAGGCAGGATGCCTCACGAGCCTAACGTAGCTGCACGTCCAGGAGAGACTGCGATGGACCAACCGGATCGATCCCCCTGGCGCTTCGGCGTCCCGGT
Organism: Mycobacterium sp. DL440; assembly: GCF_011745145.1. Classification (NCBI taxonomy): domain Bacteria; kingdom Bacillati; phylum Actinomycetota; class Actinomycetes; order Mycobacteriales; family Mycobacteriaceae; genus Mycobacterium; species Mycobacterium sp. DL440. The sequence continues at coordinate 5,283,501 of NZ_CP050191.1, forward strand.
GGTCTGCCTCGCCGCCGGCCTGCTGCTGGCTGCCACGCACGGGGTCTCCGGTGGTGACGAGATTCGCCGCAGCGACGCGCCCCGACTCGTCGACCTGGTGCGTGAGGCCCAGCAGTCCGTCGACCGGCTGATGGTCCAGCGCGATGCCCTGGCCACCGAGATCGACAGCCATCACGGCGGATCGCCCAGCTCACACGCGGCGCTCGAGGCCATCACCCGCCGTTCGGCACAGTTGGCCGCCGACGCAGGCACGGTGCCCATGCGCGGGCCGGGCCTGGTGGTCACACTGAACGACGCGCAGCGCGACGCCCAGGGCCGCTTCCCGCGCGATGCCGCCCCCGACGACCTCGTGGTGCACCAACAGGACATCCAGGCCGTCCTGAACGCACTCTGGAGTGCCGGTGCCGAAGGCATCCAGATGCAGGACCAACGCATCATCGCGACCTCGGCGCCCCGCTGCGTCGGCAACACCCTGCTGCTCAACGGCCGCACCTACAGCCCGCCCTACGTCATCACCGCGATCGGCGATGCCCCGGCCATGCAGGCGGCGCTGGCCGGCGCGCCGTACGTCACGCTCTACAAGCAGTACGTGGTCCGCTTCGGATTGGGCTATGTCGAGGAACCGCGCGCCGAGGTCGAGCTGACCGGGCACACGGAGCCGGTGCGGATGCGCTACGCGAAACCCGCGGGCCGAGTCGGCTATTAAGTCCCTTTTGTTCGGGCCGGTAGCCTAAGTCAATGCGGGTTCTGGTCGTCGACAACTATGACAGCTTCGTGTTCAACCTGGTCCAATACCTGGGCCAGCTCGGGGTGGACGCGCAGGTGTGGCGCAACGACGATCAGCGCCTGGCCACCGACGCCGACCTCGCCACGGTGGCAGCCGATTTCGACGGCGTACTGCTGAGCCCCGGTCCCGGCACCCCCGAACGAGCCGGTGCGACGATCCCTCTGGTCCACGCGTGCGCTGCGGCAGGCACTCCCCTACTGGGCGTCTGCCTCGGCCACCAGGCCATCGGGGTGGCGTTCGGCGGCACCGTCGACCGCGCACCCGAACTGCTGCACGGCAAGACCAGCGTCGTCCACCACTCCGGCGCCGGGGTGCTCAAAGGTCTCCCCGACCCGTTCACTGCCACCCGCTACCACTCGCTGACGATCCTGCCCGAGACGGTGCCGGATGAGCTCGAGGTGACCGGGCAGACTGACAGCGGGGTCATCATGGCCGTGCGCCACCGCGAGCTGCCGATTCACGGTGTGCAGTTCCACCCCGAGTCGATCCTGACCCAGGGCGGGCACCGCATGCTGGCCAACTGGCTGGGCGTGTGTGGTGCCGCTCCCGAAGAGCGCCTGGTAGCCGCCCTCGAAGACGAGGTGGCTCGCGCCGTGGCGGCCGCTACGACGCGAAGCTCAGCGTGACCTTCGCCCCGAAGTTCACCGCGCTGCCCGCAGGCGGACTCTGGGTGACGACGGCGTTGGTGCGCTGACCGCTGTCGCGGATGTCAGGCCCCTTGTCCAGTACCCCGGTCCAGCCGAGAGAGGTCAGTCGCGGATAGACGTCGTCCCAGACCTGGCCGACCAGGTTGGGCATGACGAACTGGTTGCCCTTGGACACGTGGATCTGGATCGGCGTGTCCTTGGGCACCGACGTGCCGGCGGCTGGTTCGGTACCCACCACCTGCCCTGGGGACGCGGTGTTGTCGACCTCGATGACAACCGTGTTGGCGAAGCCCGAGGCGGTCAGAATCTGCTTGCACACGTCGGCGCTCTGACCCTTGCAGTCGGGAACCGAGGTGTCCTCCGGGCCCGAACCCACCACGAGGGTGACCTCGTAGATGATCCCCGCCGTCTGGTTGGCCGGCGGGTTGGTGGCGAGCACGCGGCCCTTCTGGTCCGGTGTCGACGGGCTCGCCGACTCCTTGACCTTCTCGAACCCGGCGTCCTTCAGCTTCTGCCGAGCTTGCGACGGGGTCAGACCGGCGACGTCGGGGATCTGGGCCTGCTCGGGTCCGCGGGAGACGTTCACGGTGATCTCGTCACCGGCGGCCGCCATGCTGTTGGCCCCCGGATCGGTGCTGATGACATACCCCGGCCGAACCTGGTTGTCCGGCTTGTCCTCTGTGCGGGTCTTGAAGCCGCGGTTCTGCAGCGTGGCGACGGCGTCGGCCGAACGCTGACTGCTCACGTCGGGCACCTGCACATCGCGTGGCTTGCCGTCGAACATGTTGATCGCAACCGTCACGACCACGGTCAGCACTGCCAGTACCGCGACCGCGATCAGCCAGCGGGCCACCGAGGCATTGCGATCGGACGGGCGGGGCACCACCATGTTCTGGGTGGGCGCACCGCCGCCCTGGGTCAACATCGGCCCGGAGTTCATCATCGACGTCCGCTCGGACTCGGTGAACACCTTGGGGGCCTCGGGTGCCTCACCGCTGTGCACCCGGATCAGATCCGTACGCATATCGGCTGCGGTCTGATAGCGGTTGTCCGGATTCTTGGCCAGGGCTTTGAGCACCACGGCGTCGAGATCCGGTGAGATGCCGGTGTGCCGGGTCGACGGCGCCACCGGGTCCTCACGGACATGCTGATAAGCCACCGCGACCGGCGAGTCACCAATGAAAGGTGGTTCACCCGTGAGGATTTCGTAGAGCACACAGCCCAGCGAGTAGACGTCGGAGCGGGCGTCGACGGTTTCACCGCGGGCCTGTTCGGGCGAGAGGTACTGGGCGGTGCCGATCACCGCAGCGGTCTGCGTGACGCTGTTACCGGTATCGGCCAGGGCGCGCGCGATGCCGAAGTCCATCACCTTCACAGCGTTCGCCTTGCTGATCATGATGTTGGCCGGCTTGACGTCGCGGTGCACGATGCCGTGCTGGTGGCTGAAGTTCAGCGCCTGGCAGGCATCGGCGATGATCTCGATCGCACGCTTCGGCGGGATCGGACCCTCGGTGTGCACGATGTCGCGCAGCGTCACACCGTCGACGTACTCCATGACTATGTAGGGCAGCGGCCCGTTGGGCGTCTCGGCCTCGCCGGTGTCGTACACCGCCACGATGGCGGGATGGTTCAGCGCGGCCGCGTTCTGCGCCTCACGGCGGAAACGCAGGTAGAAGCTGGGGTCGCGGGCCAGATCGGCGCGCAGGACCTTGACCGCGACATCGCGGTGCAACCGGGTATCGCGTGCAATGTGAACTTCGGACATGCCGCCGAAGCCGAGGATTTCGCCGAGTTCATATCGGTCGGAGAGGTGCTGAGGCGTCGTCATCGCAGTATCTGTTCCGGTGCTTTCGGGACTGCCTGAGCGTCGGCTCCCGTAGGCACGATCACGTGGAATGCCAGATCCGGCAACGCTGCCGGCGTCTGGTAGGGCGTCGTCTGGGTCACCGTGTCGGTGACCGTGGGCGGTGGTGACTGCTGCTGATCCTTGCGGTCCTGAGCATTGAGGACGATCAGGATGGCGATCACGATAGCCAGCGCACCGAGTACCCCGGCGGCCCACAGCAGTGCCCGTTGACCCGACGAGAACGTGCGCCGCGGAGCCGGTGCAGGCCGATGGGCGGCCGTGGTCGGCCTGGCCCGGGTGGCGGTCACCGGGGTGCGGCCGGTGAGGTCGGCTGCGGCGCGGGCCTGCGCCGCTGACGGAACCGCGGCCGGAGCGGCCCGACCGAGCGTCGGGGCCTGGTTCGGACGCGGGGGACGACGGCCGGAACGCACCGCGGCAACGGCGTCGGCGAACGGACCACCCGACTTGTAGCGCATCCCCGGGTTCTTCACCAGGGTGATCTCGATCAGCTCGCGCACGTTGGGTGGCAGATCGGCCGGTAGTGGCGGTGGGGTCTCTTTGATGTGTTTCATCGCGACCGTCAGGGCACCGTCACCGGTAAACGGGCGCTTGCCCGAAACTGATTCGTAGCCAACGACTCCCAGCGCATAGACGTCGCTGGCGGCGGTGGCATCGTGGCCCAGGGCCTGCTCCGGGGCGATGTACTGGGCGGTGCCCATCACCATGCCGGTCTGGGTGACCGGGGCGGCGTCGACGGCCTTGGCGATGCCGAAGTCGGTCAGCTTCACCTGGCCGGTCGGGGTGATCAGGATGTTGCCGGGCTTGACGTCGCGGTGGACGAGCCCGGCGGTGTGGGCCACCTGTAGCGCGCGGCCGGTCTGCTCGAGCATGTCCAGGGCATGCCGCAGTGACAGCCGCCCGGTGCGCTTGATCACCGAGTTCAGCGGCTCACCGTTGACGAGCTCCATCACCAGGTAGGCGGTGCGGCCCTCGCCGTCGATATCGGTCTCGCCGTAGTCGTACACGCTGGCGATGCCCGGGTGGTTGAGCATGGCCACCGTGCGGGCCTCGGCCCGGAACCGCTCGACGAACTCGGCATCGGTGGAGAACTCAGCCTTGAGTACCTTGACCGCGACACGTCGGCCGAGCCGGGAGTCGACAGCCTCCCAGACCTGACCCATGCCGCCCGTGGCGATCAGCCGCTGCAGCCGGTACCGACCGGACAGCGTGACTCCCACGCGCGGGCTCATTTCTCGCCTCCGGCGAGGTGACTCATGACGCCTCCCGCAGCGCCGCCGCAATGGTGGCGCGTCCGATCGGGGCGGCGAGTGCGCCGCCGGTGGCCGACAACCGGTCCCCGCCGTCCTCGATCAACACCGAGACCGCGACCTTGGGGTCGCTGGCCGGTGCGAATGCGATGTACCAGGCATGCGGCGGAGTGTTACGGGGATCCGTCCCGTGCTCTGCCGTACCGGTCTTAGAAGCGATCTGCACGCCGGCGATGGCTCCCTTCTGCTGAGTCACCTGCTCGGCGGCGACCATCAAGTCCGTAAGTGTAGCTGCGACCTGGGGTGACACCGCCCGGCGCTCTTGAGCGGGCGCAGTGGTGGCGATCGTGGCCAGGTCGGGTCCTTTCAGGCTATCCACAAGATACGGGCGCATGGCGATGCCGTCATTCGCAATGGTGGCGGCCACCTGCGCGTTCTGCAGGGGCGTCAACGCGACATCACGCTGCCCGATGCTGGACATACCCAGTGCCGCCGCATCCGCAATGGGTCCGGTGGTCGATTCGGCCACCTGCAGCGGAATGGCCGGCGGTGTTTCGTCGAGTCCGAACGCCTGGGCGGTGGATTTGAGTTTGTCGGCGCCGGTGTTGAGGCCGAGTTGAACGAAGGCGGTGTTGCACGATTTGGCGAACGCCTCCCGCAGCGATGCGGTGGGACCGGGACCGCAGGAAGACCCGCCGAAATTCTCCAGCGTCGCGGTGCTGTCGGGCAGCGGGATCCGCGGCGCCGCGGTGAGCTGGGTATCCGGGGTGGCGCCGGACTGAAGGGCCGCCGCCGTGGTGATCACCTTGAACGTCGAGCCCGGCGGGTAGGTCTCCGAGATGGCGCGGTTCAGCAGCGGGGACTGCTCGTTGTCGCGCAACTGCTGCCAGGCCTGGCTCTGGGCGCCCAGATCGTGTGTGGCCAACTGGTTGGGGTCGTACGAGGGAGACGACGCCATGGCAAGGATCTTGCCTGTCGACGGCTCCAGGGCCACCACAGAGCCCTTGCAGGGGCCGTCGCTGCAGCCGTGCTGCAACGCATCCCAGGCCGCCTGCTGTACCTGTGGGTTGATCGTGGTGTCGACATTGCCGCCGCGCGGGTCGCGACCGGTGAAGAAATCTGCCAGCCGACGGCCGAACAGCCGCTCATCGGAGCCGTTGAGGATGGTGTCCTCGGCCCGCTCCAGCCCGGTGCTGGAATAACCCAGCGAGTAGAACCCGGTGATCGGGGCGTAGACCTCGGGGTTGGGGTAGGTGCGCAGGAAGCGGAACCGGCCGTCGGTGGCCTCCGAGTAGGCCAGCAGCTGGCCACCGGCGGTGATCTGGCCCCGCTGCCGCGAATACTCGTCGAGCAGCACCCGCTGATTGCGCGGGTCGGCGCGTAGGCCGTCGGCCGTGAAGACCTGGGTGATCGTGGCATTGGCCAACAGCAGCACGATCAGCACCATGATCGTGACTGCCACCCGGCGCAGGGAGGTGTTCATACCTTCTCGATCACCTCGGTGCCGGCCGCGGCGATGGGGGTGGGGTTCGGCGCCGGTGTCGTCGTGATCGGCCGGCGTGCGGCGTGAGAGATGCGCACCAGGATGGCCAGCAGGATGTAGTTGGCCAGCAGTGAGGACCCGCCGTAGGACATCCACGGCGTGGTCAGACCGGTCAAGGGGATCAGCTTGGTGACACCGCCCACCACGATGAACAATTGGATCGCCAGGGTCGCGGCCAGCCCGGCGGCCAGCAGCTTGCCGAAGCTGTCGCGAACGGCGATCGCGGTCCGCATACCGCGGATGATGAAGATCGTGTAGAGCATGAGAACGCCTGCGAGCCCGACTAATCCGAGCTCCTCGCCGACCGCGGCGATGATGAAGTCAGTGGCTGCGGCGGGCACCGTTCCGGGTTGTCCGTTGCCCAGACCGGTGCCGAAGATGCCGCCGGTGGCGAAGCTGAACAGGGACTGCACGATCTGGTAACCGGCGCCGTCAGGATCGGCGAACGGGTCGAGCCACGTCTCCACCCGCACCCGGACATGACCGAAAACCTGGTACGCCACAACGCTTCCCACGGCGAACAGGGCCAGACCGATCACCACCCAGCTCAGCCGCTCGGTAGCCACGTAGACCAGCACCAGAAACGATGCGTACAGCAGAAGTGAGGTGCCCAAATCCTTTTCGAAAACCATCACGCCCACCGAGGCGGCCCAGGCCAGCAACAGGGGAGCCAGGTCGCGGGGCCGCGGCAGATCGAGTCCGAAGAAATGTTGTCCCGCACTGGTGAAGAGATCGCGCTTGGCCACCAGCACCGCGGCGAAGAAGATCAGCAGCAGAATCTTGGAGAACTCGGCAGGCTGAATCGAGAAGCCGGGGAACTGGATCCAGATCTTGGCGCCGTACTGTTCGGAGTACCTCGCCGGCAGCAACGCCGGAATGACAAGCAGCACAAGGCCGGTCAGCGCACAGATGTATCCGTACCGGGCCAGCATGCGGTGATCGGTCAGCAACGCGACCACGACGGAGAAGCCGATCACGCCGACCAGCAGCCACATCATCTGCTGGTTGGCGGTGCCGCCGAGCCCATCGGTTGCGGTTTCACCCTTGGCCAGATCGAGCCGGTGGATCATCACCAGGCCCAGCCCGTTGAGCAGCGCCACGACCGGCAACAGCAGCGGATCGGCGTAGGGCGCGAACCGTCGGATTGCCAGGTGGGCGATGCCCATCAGGGCAATGAAGGTGACCACGTAGCCGACCAGGTCCCAGCTCAGACCCTGCTCCTGGTTGGCCTCGACGATCAGCAGCGCGATGGTGGTGATGAAGGCTGCAAACCCCAGAAGCAGAAGTTCCGCGTTGCGCCGATTGGGTAGCGGCGGCATGACGGTGACCGGCGACTGGGGTTGAGTCGTCATGACACGGCTCGGCAGTTTTTCCCCGGTTCTTGTGGTGGGGGCGGCAATGCAGTGACGGTCGGCGACGGTGTCGGTAGAACCGGGGCCGGGACAACGGCGGTCCCGGGCGCCCCAGGCACCGGGGATTCAGGCGCGGGTGTCTCGGGTGCCGGCGTCTCCGCGCCGGGTGCCGGAGTCGGTGCGGGTGCAGCGCCGGGTGACGGTGACGGGCTCGGCGGCGGCGAGGTCTTGGATGTCGTCGGCGCGGTACGCGGTGCGCACACCGGGAGGACGGAGCCGTGGGCCATGTCGTTGATCTGCTTGATGGCCTCGTCCTGCGTGCCGCCGGGCAGGCCCGCGGTCACCGAGGTGCGCTCGGACGGACGCAGGTCGTCGACCGCCATCAACCGGCAGTCGAGACGGCTCTGGTCCTGATCGACGCTGATCAGCGACAGTTCATTGCGGGCGTTGAGACAGCCCAGGCGGTACGGCTCCTGCAAGGAGATGCCCAGAAACGAGCCCTGTACCCCGCGCATGATCGACACCGTGCCGTCATGTTCGGCGACGTAGTAGTTGTTGCGGATGATCTCCCGGCCGATCGCCAGCCCGCCGATGAGCACCAGCACGAGCAGCACCGCGGCGAGGACGAACCGGCGTCGTGACCGTGGCTTGCGGTCGGGCTCGGCCGGCTGGGGAACCACCCGCTTGGGCTCGTTGCGGCGCGGGTTGAACGCCGAAGCCCGGCCGGCAGCCGTGTCCGGTGGCACGCTCTGGTCGTCGTCCCCGGACACCGCGCCCGCCAGGATGGGTTGGGTCTGTCCGTAGTCGTAGTCGACGACGTCGGCGACCACCACGGTCACGTTGTCCGGTCCGCCGCCGCGCAGCGCCAACTCGATCAACCGGTCGGCGCTCTCGGCGACGTCCTCGATCTGGAGCGCCTCGTGGATCGTCTCGTGGCTGACCGGATCGGACAGACCGTCCGAGCAGAGCATGTAGCGATCGCCGGCCTTGGCCTCGCGCACGATCAGGGTCGGCTCAACCTCGTGGCCGGTCAGCGCCCGCATGATCAGCGAGCGCTGTGGATGGCTGTGAGCCTCCTCGGCAGTGATCCGACCCTCGTCGACCAGAGTCTGGACAAAGGTGTCGTCCTTGGTGATCTGGGTGAGCTCACCATCGCGGAGCAGGTAGCCCCGGGAATCGCCGATGTGGAGCAGGCCGAGCCGGTTGCCTGCGAACAGGATCGCGGTAAGCGTGGTGCCCATGCCCTCGAGTTCCGGATCAGCCTCTACGTGGGCCGCGATCGCGGAGTTACCCTGGGCGACTGCCGTGTTGAGCTTGCCCAGCAGGTCGCCGCCGGGCTCGTCGTCGTCGAGGTGCGCCAGCGCCGCGATGACCAACTGTGAGGCCACCTCACCTGCGGCGTGGCCGCCCATGCCGTCGGCCAGCGCCAGCAACCGCGCCCCGGCGTACACCGAGTCCTCATTGTTGGCACGAACCAGCCCGCGATCACTGCGCGCGGCATATCGGAGTACGAGGGTCATGTTGTTTCTCGTGCTCCTCGCATGCGCGCGGTCACGGGCGCAACTCGATTACCGTTTTACCGATTCGGACCGGCGTCCCGATCGAAACCCTTACCGCTGTTGTCACCTTCGCCCTGTCAAGGTATGTGCCGTTGGTCGATCCTAGGTCCTCGACGTACCACTCCGAACCTCGTGGCGAGAGCCGGGCGTGGCGCGTCGAAGCGTAATCATCGGTGAGCACCAGAGTGGAGTCGTCGGCGCGGCCGATCAGCACCGGCTGGGCACCCAACGTGATGCGGGTACCGGCCAGCGCGCCCTCGGTGACCACCAATTGCCGCGCGATATGACGACGGTCACGACTCGGTAGCAGAGAGCCCCGGAGAGCCAACCCCCGGCGCACCATCACCGCGCCCGTGGGCGCATAGATATCGGTCCGCAGGATGCGCAGCACCGACCAGATGAACAGCCACAACAGGAGGAGGAATCCGACGCGCGTCAGTTGCAGCACTAACCCCTGCATCTGACGTCCTCTCCGTATCCGCCCCACTGGTACCGCTCAGCTACCGTCGGCAACGTCACGATACTTGGACGGCGTTCGCCGTGAGGGCGAAGCGGGGTGCTTGCCACTCAGGTGTGTCCGGTCTCGCCAGGCTCAGTGCACGCGCACGATGATCTCGGAATGGCCCAGCCGGATCACGTCACCGTCGGCCAACTGCCACTCCTGCACCGGCGCGTTGTTCACCGTGGTGCCGTTGGTGGAGTTGAGGTCTGACAGCAACGCGACCTGACCGTCCCACCGGATCTCGAGATGCCGGCGTGACACCCCGGTGTCGGGCAGACGGAACTGGGCGTCCTGACCGCGGCCGATCACGTTGGCGCCTTCGCGGAGCTGGTAGGTGCGGCCACTGCCGTCGTCGAGCTGGAGGGTGACCGCAGCGCCACCTGCGGCATAGTCACCGCCGCCGTAGCCGCCCTGCTGGGCGCCGTAACCGGGCTGGCCGCCCTGGGGTGCGCCGTAGTCGCCACCGCCGTAGCCACCCGGCTCGGCATAACCTTGCTCGGGGTAGCCCGGCTCCGCGTAACCGCCGCCCTGCGGAGGCTCGGCGTAACCGCGGCCGTAATCCTGCGGCTGGCCGTAGTCCTGGCGCCCGTAGGGCTGGCCCCCGCCGTAGCCGCCCTGCTCGGGATAGCCGCCGCCTTGGCGGGGGTCCTGACGTCCGTAGTCGGGTTCGCCGCCGTAACCGGGCTGACCACCCTGCGGGGGTTGAGGGGGCTGGGCGTAGCCGCCACCCTGCGGGCCGCCGTAGCCACGGTCATAACCGCCGCCCTGCGGGCCGCCGTAGCCGGCGGGCGGGCGCGGCTGCTCGTAGGACTGCGGGGGATAGCCACCCTGGTCCGGGTAGCCGCCTTGATCGGGATACCCAGCTTGATCGGGATAGCCGCCCTGGTCCGGGTAACCACCCTGGTCGGGGTAGCCACCGCGCTCGCCGCCGTATCCACCGCGCTGCGGGGGGTAGCCGCCCTGATCCTGCGGGGGGTAGCCGCCTTGATCCGGCGGGTGCTGCCCGCCGCGGGGGTCATCCTGCGGGTGGCCATAACGGTCGTCGTAATAGTCGTCGCCGGGCCGCCCTTGTCCCTGGCCGCCGCGGTAATTCGGGTTATCGGTCATAGGTGGTTCTCCTGATTCTGCGGTGAACGCATGGTCGCCCCGGGCTCGCGCGGATTCGCCAGCGTTCGAATCGGGGTTAACCGCGCCATGTGCGCGGAACTGTCCGGTGTGCAAGTTCGGTGATTGCTCGAATCTAACGACCACATCACCATACGTTTGCCACCCCTGGTCACGAATGAATCCCCCCAGATGTTTGGCGAACGCCGACGAGGTCAGGTCAGTATCGGCGCTCACCTTCTGATAGTCAGTGCCACTGAGCGTAATTACGTAGTCGTTCGGTGCCAAAACTTGTCCACCGGCCACGGTACGGGCCCGGGACTCGGCTTCCCGGCACAACGCCGTCTCTACTTCCTGGGGCACTATCGAGCCGCCGAAGACCCGGGCGAACGCATCGCCGACGGTCGACTCGAGTTTGCGTTCGATGCGGTCGACCAGACCCATGTCACCGCCCGCCTTTTCTCGTTGTCGTACGTCGCCTCGGCACGGCCACCCGTGCTCCCGCGTGTCGCTCTGGCCACACTGCTCACAAGCATGGTATCGGCCTGGTGCCGTAATGCGGGACCAACAGAACTCTGAGAATCCGATTGATGCAGGTCAGTGACCTGATCTAGATGAGGTTAAGGATTGCCTGACAGTCTGAGGCCGCCCGATCGGCCCGCTGATCGGGCGGTTTGGGAACGGCGCGCTCACAGTGTTACGCTCCCTCGGTCATTCGGGCGAGTGGCGGAATGGCAGACGCGCTGGCTTCAGGTGCCAGTGTCCTTCGGGACGTGGGGGTTCAAGTCCCCCTTCGCCCACAGAGAGCGGTTCGACGAACTGCGACACCAAAGGCCGTGAACTCAGTTGAGTTCACGGCCTTTGTGTTTGGCCCGGCGCGGCACCCGTAGCTGGTACTGAGGCCTCAGGACGACCGAGATCACCTCGGCGACGAATAGTGCGCCCAGGATGATGGCCAGCATCTCGGTGCGACTGGTCAGGTATGGCGGATCCGCTGTGGGTCTCACGCCACCGTCGTGTAAAGCCACTTGGACGTTCGATGATCGAAGGCCATACGCAGGGCGGTCCCAGTTGAGTGGTGGGCCGCAGTCTGAGCCATGGCGCTGATTAGGTCTTCCGCCAAAATTTCGAGTTCGGCCGAATTCTCGACAACGGCGGCCCACTGACTGGAATCGAGATGCGACCGGCATGCCGCGATCAGGACGCCTGGAGAGGAATCCACCTCGCGTACCTCAACTTCGGTTGAGTAGCCGTGCGAGATGACGCCTTGATGCACTCGATCGCAGTGACAGCCGCGGTCCCGGCACACGAGCGGTGCCACGACGATCTCTCCTTGTATGGCTGACCAAGTGTCATCGGTTTGGCGCGGCGGCGTCGGCCTCTTGGCGACAAGAACTTTCATCTGCATTGGATCATTCGATGAGGTCGTCGGTTGGCGGTCGTAGTCCGTCATTGCTGAAGGCGGGCAGCAGGTGGGTGAAGGCGGGGAACAGGTGTGTCGGATCTCCATCCCAGGGTAGTTGGGACAACTGTCGGAGACTGCGTCGTCCGCCGAAGGATCGGAGGGCTTCGAAATCAGAGATATCGAGGGCGATCTGACCATGCGCGGTGTGCGGTTGGCCGAGTTGGACGGTACCAACGGCCGGGGTGGTCAATAGGAGCGCTGGCAGCTTCCCTTGTCGGATGAATTGGTCGCCCATGGCCGTGACGAATGCGAGTGCAGCGTTGAACGCGAGATCGCCTGTGCGCGAACCCGGCTCGCCCAGAGCACCGCGGATGTCGTGCTCATGGGTCAGGGTATCGAAAACCAGCTGGCACGCGGACGCTTCGGGGGCCATGGTGAGGGTCGATGTCACCGAGTCGATGGCCTGCTGCCATTGGTCGAGTAGTTCGTCGATGCTGTGTCCATCGAGACGGTCGACCTGCGCTTGCGTCCAGGAGTCGGCGGCCTTGTTTTCCAAGTTGAGTGACACGATGTCGTGGGCGACGCCGGTCAGATGTGCGACGGTCTGGCGGACGGTCCAGGCGGGACATGCCGGCACCGGCAGTGGAGCGACGTCGGCGCGGCCGCGGAGCAGTGCATCGATACGTTTGTAGACGAGGCGGTAGGCCGATGCGGCGGCGGGGATCGGCAGCAGCTGGGGCGTGCGGCCGCGTTGTGCCCTGCCGTCGTCGCGTATCCCATTGTTCGGGTCCACAGGTAGCGACCCTACACATAACTTAAGAAAAATAAGAGAAATTTAAGGTAACTCTAAGGTTCATGCTTCGCAGCTACTTGCGCGCCAACAGCTCCAACAGATAGTTGCCGTATCCGGATTTGGGCAGTTCTTTGGCGCGCGCGGCCAGTTGGGCGTCGTCGATGTAGCCCTCCCGCCACGCGATCTCCTCGGGGACACCGATTTTGAGCCCCTGGCGGCGTTCGATGGTGCGGACGTAGTCACTGGCGTCCAACAACGAGTCGAAGGTGCCGGTGTCCAGCCACGCGGTGCCGCGGGCCAATACCTCGACGGAGAGCCGGCCCTGGCTCAGGTAGGTCTGATTGATCCCGGTGATCTCGTATTCGCCGCGGGCTGATTTATGGAGCGATCGCGCTATTTCTATGACGTCGTTGTCGTAGAAGTACAGCCCGGGCACCGCGTATTGGGATTTGGGGACGACCGGCTTCTCCTCAAGCGACAGCGCGGACCCGTCCGAGTCGAATTCGACGACGCCGTAGGCCGTCGGGTTCGCCACCCAGTACGCGAATATCGCTCCACCGCTGACGTTTTGGAACCGCCGCAGGCTCGTTCCCAGACCAGGGCCGTAGAAGACGTTGTCGCCCAACACAAGTGCCACTGAATCGGTGCCGATGTGCTCGGCACCGATGATGAATGCCTGAGCCAGGCCCTCGGGCTGTTGTTGGACTGCGTAGGTCAGGTTCACCCCGAAGGCCGAGCCGTCACCCAGAAGCCGTTGGAACGCTGGGGCATCGACCGGTGTGGTGATCACCAGGATGTCGCGAATGCCGGCCATGATCAGGGTGGACAGCGGGTAATAGATGAGCGGCTTGTCGTACACCGGCAGCAGCTGCTTGCTGACGCCCGTCGTGATCGGATGAAGTCGTGTGCCGGAACCGCCGGCGAGGATGATTCCGCGCACGTTCGCCTACACCCCGACGGGGTTCACTCGCTTGTCATGGCCCAACACGCCCGTCACCATAGCGTGCGCGTCCGCGTGGGTTCGACGAATTGAGCTGCCTCAGCGCAGTACATGGGACGTCATCGACAACGACCCGTAGGTGTAGCCGGTGACCAGGGTGTCTACCGACCCACCGGAATCTGCTGCGGCACCGGCAAGCCCGGCGAAGTACAGCATCGGGATGAAGTGGTCCGGGGTGGGAACGGCGGCCGCGTAGTCCGGATGTGCCTCGAGATTGAGGACACCGGCGGGGGAGTGGGTGAGTTGTTCTCGTGCGGCGTCGTCGAACCGCTCGGCCCAGGCGAAGCCGTCCGAGGGACGGGCGGGGTCCATGCCGGCGAGGTTGTGCACGATGTTGCCGCTGCCCACGATCAGCACGCCGCGCGCACGTAGCGGCGCCAGCTTGGCGCCGAGTTGCAGGTGGTATTCGGCCGGCTCGTTGGCGTTGATCGCCAGTTGCACAACAGGTATGGACGCGTCGGGAAAGGCGTGCACCAGCACCGACCAGGTGCCGTGGTCGATGCCCCAGCTGTCCACATCGGCACCCACCCAGGTCGGCTTCACCACGTCGCTGACCTCCTCGGCCAGCTCCGGCAACCCCGGGGCCGGGTACTGGACCTCGAACAGCTCACGCGGGAATCCGTAGAAGTCGTGGATGGTGCGCGGACGCGCCATCGCCGTGACCGCGGTCGCATTGATGTACCAGTGCGCACTGATCACCAGGATTGCCCGGGGCCGCGGCGCGGTCTGTCCGAATCGGCGCCAGGCCGCGGTGAAGCGGTTGGACTCGATCGCATTCATCGGGCTGCCATGACCGATGAACGCCGCGGGCATCACTTCCCACACGTCGTCGCCGGCCGACGAGCTGGCAGAAGGCATGTACCGAACTTATGCCGTGGCGCAAGAAACTTATGCCGTGGCGCAGAAACCATCGCATCGGCCCGGCCCACCATGTGGCGGTGACCAGGCCGCCGCTGCGGTAGCGTTTCTGGGGTGTGCAGGCCAGTGTGGGCCTGACACCTCAGGAGTTCGCGCTGTTCGAGCTGCCGGAGCAGGTGACGCGTAGCGCTCATGTCCGGCGGGGATTTGGTGTTCTGATGCCCGATCTGTATCCCGTCGAGGATCCCGACGACGCGGATCCCCGGCTGGCGCCGTTGCTGGCCTGGCGTCAGCAACTGGTCGATTCCGGCGCGGTCGCGGCTCGCAGTTTCAAGGAAGCCCACCTGCGGCTCGTGCTGCGGTCCGGGCGCACCGAAGTTGAGCAGATTCGCGAGATGTTGCCGGGTTCGGTCGCCGAGCACGCCGAAGAGATGGCCCGATTGCTCGCCGAGCTGGAAAACCGGGCCCCGGACAGCCCGCCGCAGCAGGCGCCGTCCGCAGCCGGTGTGCACCCGATCGCGTTCCGCCACGGCGAGTCCCGCCCCGGGGTCGTCGAATTGAGTTGGCCGGACTATCAGGCCAACGGGGGAGTGGTGCTGTACCGGGTCGTCAGCGCCGAGGACCGGGCGCCCAGATCATCGGAGAACGCCGACCTCGTCGCCGCGACACCGTTGTCGGCAGCCAGTGACGACCGGCCGTTGACCGGGCCGGTGCGCTACTACCAGGTCTGGGTCATCACCGGAACGTCGCGCGCGGATGCCCTGAGCACCCGGCCGGTGCTGCATGCAGGCGGGGTGCTGGTCGCCCAGCCGGGTGATGTCTCCATCCGGGAGGACGGCGGCCTGGTGATCGGGAAGTGGACGGCACCGCCCGCGGCGAGCTCCGTACACGTGTACCGCATCCCGCGCGATGAGGCCGACGGATCCGTGATCGACGAGGCGCGCTACCGGATCCTGGCCGAAGGCGAGCACCGGACCGGGTTCGTCGACTCGGGGGCGGCCCGGGGTATGCGTTATCGCTACCGGGTGCGGTGCGTGGTCGAGGTCGACGGTGGCGTGCAGCAGTCCGAGCCGGTTGACGCCGACATCGAGGTGTCGGCGGTGCTCGCCGCGGTCACCGACATCTCGGTGGACACCGCGTTCGACGGCGAGTCGTTCGACGTGTCCTGGGAGTCACCCGGGGCGGAGGTGTCCATCTATCTGAGCCAGACCGGTCCGAGCGCCGGCGGTGTCTCCACCGAACTTCCCGAGAACGCCCTCGAGCAGGTGGGGCTGGCCCCGGACCTGCGGCTGCGGCAGCCGGTGGCCACTCAGGCACAACCCGACGGCAGCAACCGCACGCTGATGACCGGGGTGCCCTGGCCCCAGGGCTGGAGCCGGGCCTACGTCACGCCGGTGACAATCCTGGCCGGACGGGCTGTGCTGGGCCGCACCGTGTCGGCGGTCCACACCGGAACCATCCGCGATGTCGAACTCGTCGAGTACTGCAACAAGCAGGTGTTGACGTTCGAATGGCCGGCCGGTGCGGCGGGCGTGGTGGCGACTCTCGCGTCCAAGGGGCATGACCCCCGGGCCGGCTTGACCGGCCGGTCCTTCGAGATCTCGCTGGAGGACTACGAAAAGTACGGCGGCATGCACCTGACCGGTGCGCTTCCGGTGAGCGGATGTTCACTGCACCTGGCGCCGGTGGCGTTCTCCGGCGGGCGACGGGTCACCGGACCGGTGGCCAGCATCGAGTACGCGGGCATGTTGAGGCTGCAGTACGCGGTGCGGATCGGGCGCGACGCCGGTGGCTACCCCACCACGGCCACCGTCGCGGTGCGTTCGGAATACGAAGTGCCGGGCTCGCCGGCGTTCGTTCTGGTCAACAATCCGCAGCGGATGCCGTTGAGCGTGCATGACGGGCAGCCCGTCGACGTCGCTCCGCTGGACGCACAGGGACAGCTGGCGGATCACCCGTCCAAGCACCTGCGCTGGACGGCGGCGACGGCGTCGGGCGCCGGCGAACTGTGGGCCGCCAACGTCAGTGGCTTGCACGGCTGGATCCGGCTGTTCCTGAACATCACCGACCCGCTCCAGCTGCGCACGGTCGCGCTGCTGGACCCGCCGGCGCAGACCTTGCAGCTCACCACGACGGTGTTATGACGTCGCGCTACGGCCAGCTCGCCTACACGTCGTTCGATGCCGTCGGGACTGTCGGTGGCTGGCAGCTCAAGGAAACCAGCGGTGGGCTCACGCCCGCGGAGACGCAGGTGTTGATGGCTGGGGTACACACGGTCTTCCGACCGGTGGGGCAGCCGCCTGATTTCCCCACCCCGGAGCAGCTCGAGCAGGGGCCGCGTCGCCTGGCGTACCGCGACGGCCCTGACGGCGCAGGCTACTGGCACACCTTCCCGGCCGGGTCGGACAGCACGGGCCGGCCGGGCAACGTGTTCGCCCACGTATTGTTGGATCGCGCACCCGACACCCACCCGCGCTGCCGGGCCATCCAGCGATGGCGGTCACCGCACTGGCTCCATCCATACGGCGCCGCCGCGGTGGCCCGTGCCGAACTCCCCGGGGACCTGCCGGAGCTGGGCGAGGCGGTGACCAAGGACAGTGTGGTCGCGTTCGCGCTGGACACCACCACCTGGCGGCTGGCAACGCTGTTCGCGCTCCTGGATGCGGTGGCTGCGGCGCTGGGAGGTGGGCCGCCGGTGGTGCTGGGCGTGCAGTCCCCGGATGCGGCAGCACAGTGGATCGGGTTGGTGAGTTTCCTGATGTCGCCGGGAACCGCGGCGAGACTGAGCTTTTCCACGTTCGATCGGGCCGAGCAGATTGCGCTGCACGGCGGGCAGGTGCTGAGCGCGGTGCCGATCGAAGACCTTCCTGCGGTCGAACCGGGCCTGGTGGTGATCAGCGAATCCGAGACCGTGTCGCTGGGTGAGCTCGGCGGCGATCCGCACCGCACTGCGGGCGGGCACCGGATCGAGGTGACCCGGTGGTCGGTGATGGCGCAGGTGGTGCTTCTCGACGTGGCCTCGGCGCGCGGGGTTCTCGACGACATCGACACGTTGTCCAGCCAGGTACGCGATGACGGGCTGCATCCGGCCTGGCCGATCGCGATGGCGGTGGCCGGACACCCGGAATTCGCCGACGCGCAGGCCGAGGCCCACGAGGTGATCGCCGCGCATTCTCCGGCGGGTGCACTGGTCGGGTCCGAGGCGGCCCACATCATCGCCGATGTGCTCGCGGCGGTGGTCGGTGTCACCACAGCCGACGCCTGGCGGGCGCGGCACGAGTTGCCGGACGGAGCCGGGGCGACGTACGCCGACGCCACCTACTTCGCCCGGGCCATCGTCGACGACGCGTGGATGGCCCAAGACGGACCAATCCCGTTGGGGCCGAGAATGTTTCACGGGAAACCAACCCCTTCGTCACTGCGGGTGGCCATCGGGCCGGCCCTGGATCGCGGCCGGCAGCAGGGCGCCGACCGGTTGCTGAGGGTCGTTGACCTGCTGTTACGGGCGGGGGTCGTCGATGACCGGCTGCAGGCGGCGTTGGTCGCCGATGTGGTGCCCGGCCTGGCCGATCCGGGGGTGCGCGGTTTGATCAGTACCGCCGATCGGCTGTCGTTGGGCGTCTGGTTGCTAGGCGAGGGCGACACCGACGGCAGCGCCATCGGTGACGATCTCCTGGACTGGCTCGCCGAGGCCGGCCCGGTGCCCGAGCCTGCCGAACTCGCCCGCGCCCAGCCCTGGGATGCGGTGTGGATCCGGGCTGCGCTGCGCGGGCTGCGGTCGCGTCGTCGCGGAGCGCGGCAGCCGGGCGATGCCGGTGCGCAGTTGTGGTGGCTGCGGGTGACCGATCCGGAGAATTTCGAGGCCGCTGCGTCGGCCTCAGTCTGGAATCCGTCGGACCTGCTGCTGGCGGTCGGGGCCGCCCCGCTGCCGGGCCGGGCTGCGGTGCGCACGCTCGTGGGTGCTGCGGATTCGGCCGTGCTGCAGCAGTTGGCCGGCAAGGTGATCGACGACAACGATGACGGCGACGGTGTGGTGGTGGCTTGCGCGGCGGTTCGCCACATCGAGCCGCGGGACTGGCTGCAGCAGCGCTACCTGCACACCCACCAGGGCTCCTATGCGCCGCTGTGGGATCAGGTGCTGGCCGAGGTGGAACCGGAGTCGGTCCACAAGGATTTCTCGGTGCGGCTGCTGGCGTTCGCGCTGTTGGGCGTGCTCGCCGGGCAGCCCTATCCGCAGGCCTGCAACGCGTTGGCTGCCGAAACCGGTTGCGGCACACAGGCGGTGGATCGAGTACTACCGTTGGTCGACGGCGGTCTGTTGGCGCCGGTGACGGTGGTGGCGATCAGCCTGCTGCGCACCGCGGCAGCCGAGTCCGCCGCTTATGTCCTTGATCCGGTGGATGAGCTCGCGGGCGTGCTGGCCGGCAAGCTGGCTGCCACCATGGGGGGCGCCGACGCCGAATCCGTGGTGGTGTTGATGGCGCAGTTGTCGGGTGATTCCTCTGAGGGGACGATGCGCGGGTACCGCAAGATGGTGAACAGGCTGCTGACGCGGCGGAGTGAGAGTCCGTCGCTGGCGGAGCGACTGAGGGGGAGCCGGGGCTGACATGAGTAAGTGCCCGCGTTGCTTCACCCTGTTGAGTCCCAACAACCACCTGTGGACCCTGCCCGCCCAGGCCGGCGGTACCCGGTACCGCGACGACGTCGCCTCGGCCTATGTGGGTGCACCCGCCGACTGCGGTCCGCTGTACACCTGGACCCGAAGCCCGGGCTACAACGGTCCGCCGCCGCCGACGTCTGAGGCCAACCGGGCGTTGCAGGGCGCCGCGGTGGAGATCTGTCCCGTCTGCCACTTCACCCTCCCCGAGGGTTTTCGGGAGGGCCACGCCATCTGTATCGCGCTGGCCGGCGCGCGGGCGACCGGCAAGAGCCTCTACATCGCGGTGCTGATCAAGCAGTTGGAATTGCTCTGCGAGCGCTTCGGTGTGGTGTTGGAACCGGTTACCCGGGCCACCGCCCAGAACTACGCCACCAACTACGAGGGGCCGCTGTACGTGCAGCGGGGCCTGTTGCCTCCCACCCCGACAGTGCACACCCAGGCCCCGAATCAGCGTGAGCCCCTGGTGTTCTCGATCGGTGTCTGGCATGGCGTGCGCCGGTTCTTGGTATTGCGCGACGTGGCGGGCGAGGACTTGGAGAACGGTGACCTGCGCGCGCCACCCTTTCAGTTCTTCGGCCACGCCGATGCGGTGTTCTTCATGTTCGACCCGCTACGGGTCAAGGCCATCCGCGATCAGTTGCAGGATCTGCTGCCGCCCCAGCCGTTCAGCGGTGGGGAGCCGCGGTCGGTCCTGGGCAATCTGCTGGTGGCGGTCAACCCCGGTCAGCCCAAGCTCGCGGTGATCCTGTCCAAGTTCGACGTGCTGCGGGCGCTGCGCGACGTGCAGGGTTCGGAATGGGCCCTCGTCATGTCCAACGGGGGAGCGGCCTTCCTGCGGGACACCTCCGACGGCAAGCAATACGACGACGTCGACGGTCAACTGCTGGACCAGGAGGTGCGCAGCCTGCTGGTCCGTCTGCACGGCGGCTCGATCGTGGCGGCAGTGGAGAACCCGTCCGCAGGTGCCCGGCTGGCCAGCCGGTACTTCGCAGTCTCCGCGCTCGGGCATCCGCCCACCGGAAACCGGTTGCACGCCAGGGGTATTGCCCCGTTCCGGTGTGTGGATCCGGTCCGTTGGGTGACCTCACAGTTCGGCGTCCTGTAGCCGGCAGGTCCGGTTACCGACCGCGTTCGCAGGTCGCTGTGAGGCCGTGGCTATGGTGGGCTGACCGATCAGAGAGGTGACCAGGTGGGCACGAACGAGCGCACGAAGATCGTCATGAGCGACGACGAGATCGCCGAATTCATCGAACGCAGCCGGACCGCGACGATGGCCACGGTGCTGCCCAGTGGCCGACCTCACCTGGTCGCCATGTGGTACGCGGTGCTCGACGGTGAGATCTGGTTCGAGACAAAAGCCAAGTCGCAGAAGGCGGTCAACCTGCGTCGCGACCCCACGATCACGGTGATGATCGAGGACGGCGACACCTACAACACCCTGCGCGGGGTGTCGATCGACGGCACCGCCGAGATCGTCGACGATCCGGAAACCATTCTGCGGGTGGGCATCAGCGTGTGGGAGCGCTACACCGGCCCCTACACCGACGAGATGCGCCCGTTTGTCGACCAGATGATGAACAACCGCATCGCGGTGCGGGTGGTGCCCAGCCGGCTGCGCAGCTGGGACCACCGCAAGCTCGGACTGCCCGAGATGCCGGTGGGCGGCAGCACGTCGGAGTATTTGAACGCGAGTACCTGAATCTCTAGCCCGCCGGGCGCGGCCGCGGCTTGAGCCGTCCATTCGGCAAGGGCGGTGCGGGTAGCCGCGGGATGTTGCCGCTGTAGCCCTGTACATCGCCGAAGCGTGCATCGTTGGCCTGCCAGAGTTCGCGGTAGGCCGCGATGTCGTCGTGGCTGCGGCCGACGAAGTTCCACCACATCACCAGTTCCTCGGTGAACGGTGTCCCGCCGAGCAGAAGCGCCCGGGCCGGGTCGCCGCCGCGGTTGACCAAATGCAGCTGGGTACGCCCGGGGGCCTGATATCCCAGATCGGCGACGGCCAGCGTGGTGCCGCACACCTCGATCGCACCTTGATCGAGCAGCACGCCATGTTCGAAGGCCGGATCGACGTCGAGCGTCAACTCGGCACCCGGGTCGAGGTCGATCTGTGCGCCCAGCAGCGGAGTGAAGGTGTGCACCGGCGACTGCGACTGGGCCAGCTCGCCGAGGAACACCCGGACGGTGGCGCCGTCGACGGTCCGCGGCGGCGGCGCGTAGTGGGCGAAGTCGCGGCCGGTGTCGCGGGCGGCACCGGGCAGCGCGACCCACAGCTGCACGCCGTGCAGGATCGGCGCCTCGGGCATCGAGACCTCCGAGTGGCAGATCCCAGCTCCGGCCGTCATCAGGTTGAGCTCGCCGGGTCGGACCATGGCGTGGACTCCGGCGCTGTCGCGGTGTTCGATGAGGCCCTCGAAAAGCCAACTCACCGTTTGCAAACCGGTGTGCGGATGGGGCGGCACATCCATGCCTCTGCCGGTTCGGGTGTCGTACGGGCCGTAGTGGTCGGCGAAACACCAGGCACCGATCATGGACCGGTCCCGTTGCGGCAGGGTGCGCCGGACCAGGATCGCGCGCGGTCCACCCAGCGGCACCTCGCGCGGGTGCAGCACCCCGGTGAACTCCGAGTTGGCGCACGTGACTTCGGTAGGCGCCGTATCGGTGTTGCTCATGAACCTGACGGTAACCGCGTTCGGCTGAACCGGCGCGCGGTTAGCATGACGGGCATGACCGGGGGATTGACTGCCGAAGCTGTTCGGACCACCGAATTTTCGAAGCCGCCGCTGGGCAAGCGAGGTTACGACAAGAAGTCGGTCGACGATTTTCTGGCGTTGGTCGCCCGCAGGCTCGACGGGCGCGGGCACCTCGGACCCGATGATGTCCGCAACATCGTGTTCCCGAAGCCGCCGATGTTTCAGCGCGGGTATGACGAAGACGAAGTGGACCGGCTGCTCGATGCGGTGGTCGTCACGCTCGAGCGGTAGGCGAAAAAGAAGTTCGGGGACGGTGCCGTCACTGCGCCTCGCGGCGAGTGGTCGCTCGAAGCGACGGTTCTGGTGTGGGGCCCGGGGCAATGCCCGGCACCGTCTGCGGGTGTAACGACATACCCCGGGCCCCTATTCCTCCCCCGGTGGAAACTCGCCCTCGCCCTGCCGTCCCCTCGAATCGGCAGGGAAAGGGCCAGACAAAAAGATCTGGTGTTGCGCGAGCGGGATCAGGCGGCTTCGGGGAAGACCAGGCCGAGCTTGCGCACCGGGTAGCCGTTGCGCTCGGCCAGCGATCGCAGCTGCTTGAGCGCGAAGCTGCGGCCACGGCCGGCCTCGGGAACCATGATGCCGGCCCAAAGCCCTTCGGCGCGGGGCAGTTCGCAGGCCTCCCGGGCGCACAGCCAGCGCCGCGGGCATTCCCGGCAGATGACCTTGGCCTGATCGTCGGGCGTGGAGGTCCACCGCTCCGGGTTGCTGGTGCAGACACCGAGTGGGATGCCGTTGGCCATGAGTGCGTTCATGCTGCTGCTCCTGTTGGGGCTCCTGTTGCGGTGTGTACCGCGTTGAGGGGAACGCTATAACAAGAACCGTAGCAATGCAACAGTTTGGCTCCAACCGCAGCGGTGCAACGCTACGGAAATTTGCATTGGTAACGATGCGGAACCACCAGGGGAAAGTCGCTATGGATCTAAATGCGCACGTCAGGCCCCGACAGGTACTTCGATGTACCCGTAGCAGGGCTGCGGTTTGTCCGGCTGAGAAGCCGTAGCGTCGAAGTTGTTTGCTACAGATGAGAAAAACCCAAGGTGTAGCGGTGCTGCAGTCTGGGGTTAGGATTGAGAGGTCCCGGCAACCGCTTCGGCACGTGCGCTGAAGCTGAGCACATCGGCGAGGAAACAGCCCCGTATGACCGACGCTGAGTACGATCTCGCCACTGGCGAGTTCGATGTCGGACTCATCCGCGCTGGTGCTGCAGCCGCAGCCAGGCGCCGCGAACTGGACATCAGCCAGCGCAGCCTCGCCGCCGACGGAATCATCAACGCCGGGGCGCTCATCGCGTTCGAGAAAGGCCGCAGCTGGCCCCGCGAGCGCACTCGGCTCAAGCTCGAAGAGGTGTTGCGCTGGCCGCCGGGCACCATCGCCCGCTTGCGACAGGGCGGGCCGGTACCCGATCCGACCATGCCCGCTCCGGCACACGTCGAGCCGCCCACCGTGGTCACCGCGATACCGGGCGCCGTGCCATTGGCCACCACACCGCCGGCCAGCGACGAGGTACCGCTGATCGCCCAGGCGGTCCTCACCGCGGTGAACACCCTCGAGTCGACGATCGCCACCTTGCCCGCCGTCGGGGAACCGGAGTTCACGCCGCGGGTCACGTCGGTACTGGCTGACCTGCGTCAGCTCGAGGCGGTGGCCGCCCGTGCGGCGCGGCTCAGCATGGTGACCCCGGCACTGATCAAGGCGCTCAGTGCGGTGCGGCGCCAGATCGATGAGCTGACCACCCTTGCCGCCACCGCCCCCGGCGCCACGCTCGGGCAGCGACTGTATGCCGCCCGTCGGCAGTCGAATCTCACGATCAGTGAAACCGCAACGGCCGCCGGCGTTTCCGAGGACATCGTGGCGCGCGCCGAGGCGGAGTACCCGGTCGACGCGCCCGCAGTCCACGCCCTGGAGGCGCTGATCGGCGCGATGCGCTGATCAGACCCGGCTAGCGGTCCCGCCGCTCGTCATGCGTCGGGAAGTGCTCGGCCAGCGCCGCGGCGATCTCCAGGAACCGGCGCCGCGTCGGGGTCGACATCTCCCGCGGGTCCACGACGCCACCGGGCCGCAGATGCCCGTCGAACGGGACCTCGATCACCCGCTGACCCTGACCCGAAAACTGCCCGGCCAGGATCGTCCGCGTGCGTTTGTCGGCGTGGCCGTCGGAGTCGTTGAGCACCACGACGGTGCGCTGCAACAGGTCCGTCATCTCGTGGGCGGCCAGCCAGTCCAGGGTCTGCCCGGCAGTCGCGGCGCCGTCGACCCACGGGGAGGACACCACGATCAAGCCGTCGAGATCGCGCAGGACCTCCTGGGTCACCGGCGAGTCCATGGTCGAGCTGCAGTCCACCACAGAGATGGAGAAGTGCCTGTCGAGCCGGGTGGTGGCCTCGCGGTAGATGGCCGCGTCGAGCACCCGGCGGCGGGCCGGGGTGCCCTCGCCCGCGAGGACGAAAAGCCCCGCGGCGTTGGTGCCGACCCGGCTGCGCACGTCGGCGAACGAGTCCAGGTGTTTGTCGTTGGCCAGCTCCCAGTACGAGCTCTGGGCCCCGGGATCAACGCGGCTGCCGAGCTTGCCGAATGACGTGTCGGCGTCGATGGCCACCACGCGATCGTCCTGGCGCAACTGGGCGAAGATCGATCCGACGCTGGCCGAGACGGTCGTCTTGCCGACCCCGCCCTTGCCCATCACCCCGACCTTGTAGTGGCCGCGCAGGAGACCCTTGATCTTGGTCTCCAACTCGGTCATCCGAAGGTCTTCCGGCGACGGGCCGGGATTGATCATCCCGAAACTGGCCCGGTACACGAACAATCGCCAACCGCTGCCCGGTGGCTGACGCTTCGGCGGAACCAGGTCGTTGACCCGGATGCGATCGGCGTATGACCCGGTCGGCAGGGGCGGCACGCCGGGTGCGGCCGCACCCGGATCCGGTGCGAATCCGCCCTCGGCGGGCCAGGGCTGACCGGGTGGTGGCCCGTACGGACGCTGCGGTGGGCCCCCGGGTCCGGGCGGACGCTGCGACGGAAGCTGCCAGCCGGGCGGGTTCTGCTCCCACGCATCCGGCCGGCGGCTGTCTCTTAGACACCTCTGACGCGGCCTACGATGCGGCGAGTGTATCTCTCCGCCGGCACTGTACGCTCCAACACAGCATCCGTCCGTGCCGTTGGCATACACCTGAGGCGCGCTCGGCGTCACGGTCGACGGGTACGACCTGCGATTGGCCGGAATCGTCGGAGTCGGAACCGGCCGGGGCCTTCGACGGTATGAAATCCACCGGCGGCCGCCCAGGTATCGACGGCGGCGGCTCTGGGGGTTTGCGGCGGGTCGGCCGGGTGTCGGGTTCGAAGTGTGATTCCTCCGGCCCCGTCCAGCCGAGCTCTCTACGCAAGGTGTCGTCGGGGTCGGGCACGCCTGAATCTCCTCCGGAACTCACACAAGGGAACTTGGACCGTGTTCAAGTATCGACTACAACCCGTCCGGCTTGCAGGATCCGTCCGTAATCCGGCGGAACTAACGTCGCAGCAAATTCGGATGGCAAATCCCGCAGCAGGTCGCGGAGCGCGTGGGCGGCGCGCTCGGCGACACCCCGAAGTGCCCTTGGGTCGGTGCCCCGGGGATGCCGCACTGTAGTGCGGCCCACCCCCTCGGATGCTTCCGGAAAAACGACCAATCAACTGCAATAGGTGGTGGTCGGAGCGAGTTCTGGGGCTGTCGTCCGGAGGCCGTCGGAGACGCGAAATTGGTGCGCTGACCGGGTCGGATGCGCTGGTAATCTCTGTTCCGGCGAAGGGGATACGGGGCATGGGACTGCTGGGGGATATTGCCGATTTCGGCAAAGGCGTGATCGAGAACAATCTCAAGTGGACCGAGCATGCCGCGAAGGTCGGAGAGTTCATCGCATCGCAGATCGGCCGGCGTCTGATCAGAGCCGCCCGGTCGCCCATCCTGGTCGCCGGTCAGCAGACCATCGAGTCGATGAAGCACAGCACCGGAGTCGGCGATCCGGAGAACGGGCAACGTTTCGGTGAGGGGGCCGACAAGATGGGCGCGGTAGGGCAGGTGCTGGTATCGGCCTTCCCGGACGACAGCTGGGACAGCAGCGGGGCCAGTGCCTACGCGGGCCGCAACAGCGAACAGGTCGGCCGGGTCCAGACGATGCTCGGGTTGGACAACGTGGTGGCCGGGGTGCTGTCCACCGAAGCCGGCCAGATCGCGGCCACCCGCGACAGCCTCGACGGACACTCGGACTGGCTGGGCGCGATGAGCCTGCTCACCACGACCGCGGGAATCGTTCCGGGTTTCGGGACGGCGGCCCAGATGGCGGCCGAGTTCGCGATGGTGGCCAAGGCCGTCGGCGACTCGAACAGCGATCTCCGAACTCTGTGCGGCCACATCGATGAGAACGCGGCCGTATTGCAGACCACGGTGGCGCAGTACGAGACCCTGGCCGGCGGCGCCACCTCCACCGCTGCGGAGTTCCAGCCCCCGGCCGGCGAGCCCCAGGTGCCGACCGCACCGGGGGATCCCGGAGCCAAGGATCCGGGCGGTCCCACGGGCGACGATGCTCCGTCGGGCGACGATGCTGAGTCGGGCGGCCTCCCGTCGGGTGGCGGTGGCGGTGTCCCGTCGACCGGCGGTGGGGGAGGCACTCCGTCGGGCTCCTCGTCGGCGCCGTCGATGCCCACCGGCATGTCAGGTACGGGATCCCCGTCGCCCGATGCGGCCTCAAATGCGGCCGGTGCCCTCGGCGGGATTCTGGGCTCGCTGGTGAGCCCGCTCAGCGGAATCCTCGGCGGGATCACCCAGGCTGCCGGACAGGCGGCGCAGGCGGCCACTCAGGCCGGGACCCAGGCTGCGCAGATGGCCAGCCAAGCGGCCGGGCAGGCGGGCGGCCCCGCCGCCGATGCCGGCCAGCTCGACAAGGCGTCGGGCAGCACCGGCGTCGACCCCGACGACCGAGACGACGAGGATCGGAACGGCCGCGACGAGGACGACGAGAAAGACGAGCACGCCAAGGATCGCGAGAAGGACGGCGAGGACCAGGTGGGCGAGCCCGAAGAGGGCGAGGCCGGTGGTCTGCCTGCCACGGATTCTGTGGGTGGGCCGGCCGATCCGCTGGGCGCCGGTGAGGATGACGAAGCCGCCAAGACACTGCCTCCCGACCTGGAAGCCATGGCCGCCGGCGGTGCCGCGGCGGGTCCGGCTCCGGTGCATGTCGGGGCGGATTTCGAGCAGGGCCAGCTGCATGTGGCAGCGGCGGCTACATTAGATCGCGGTGTACCCGGATCTGCAGCCGTAATCGACAGGTAATTCGGGGACAGGGATCGAGGGGAATATTCATGGCGGGTGATTTGCGGGTTGCCACCGCGCATTTGCACGAGCTATCGGCCAAACAAGGCCAGGCTGCGACCAGCCTGACCGTCGCTACCGGCGTGGTCGAAGGTGTCGACACCGCGGTGCGCCTGACGCATGGGCCGATTTCGTCGTCGACGGCCTCAGCCGTCGCGGCTGCACTCAACGCGCGTCGAGCCGCGGGAACTTGTATCGCCAGTGTGTCGCGAGACCTCGGGGCGAAGCTCTCCCGTGCAGCGATCGGGTACGACCGGGCGGATTCGACGATGTCCGGCGCCCTCCACGGGACCGTTCGGTAGAGGCGGAGCGGACGATGAGTACTCCCTATGGCGCCGACGCGAATGCTGCGGCGATCGACGATGTCGTCGGGGTCGAGCTGACCATCGACGGGATCCTGGTGGTCGCCGACAAGCTGGGGCTGAGCGATTTCCCGCCATCGATGGGAATCCGGTTGAACATCCCGCAGCCCGACTTGCGCAACATCGTGTGGGAACAGGTGACCCGTGATCTCACGTCCCAGGGCGTGCTGGATGTCTTCGGCAACCCCCATCCCGAGGTGGCGGCGATGCTCGACACCCTGAGCCGGCCCGAGCGCACGCTGGAAGGGCGGTG
This sequence comes from Mycobacterium sp. DL440, assembly GCF_011745145.1. NCBI lineage: Bacteria > Bacillati > Actinomycetota > Actinomycetes > Mycobacteriales > Mycobacteriaceae > Mycobacterium > Mycobacterium sp. DL440. The sequence continues at coordinate 5,311,534 of NZ_CP050191.1, forward strand.
GTGGCGTCGCGACTTGGGCGGCAAGATGATCCGGTTCGTGGTGTGCCGCAAGGGTGGTCGGCATGTGGTCGCGGCCCGCGACAACGACATGCTGGTGCTGCAGCGGGTGGCCGCACAGGTGGGCCTGGCCGGCATGGTGATGACCGTGCTCGGCGAGGGTCTGCCGGCCAGCGTCGAGCCGTTGACCGGGGTCGCGGCGACGCTCGCCAATTGCCGGACCGCCGACGAGCTGGCGGGCTACGGGATCCCACCGACCTCGGCGCGGGTCTACGCGAACATCATCTCCGAGCCCGAGAGCTGGGTGGAGCTGGTGGTGTCCGAGCGGAATCCAGGCGGCACCATCGCTCAGGTCGACGTGGCCGCAGGCGTGCTCGACTCGAAGCAGGGACGCATCGTGTCCATCCCGCGCCGGGTGAACGGGGAGCTCTACGGCAGCTTCCTGACCGGGACCAAGGACAACCTGCAGCGGGCTTTGGACGGTTTGATCGAATTCCTGCCGTCGGGTTCGTGGTTCGACAAGTCTGATCCGGACAGCTCCTACGCGTACTGAAAGAGGCCGCCACGGTGGGTGACTTTCCGCCACATTCTCCGGACGACGATGACGACTATGACGACCTCTCGGCGCTGGATGCCTCGTACTCGGACGACGCGTCGAACGCGGCGGGCCTCGATGCGCTCGGCACCTACGACGACTTCGTGCCGGTCGACGATGCGGCATCGGGCGACGGGTTCTCGGAGGTGTCCGGTGCTGAGGACGAGCAACTCACGGTGCCGCTGTTCACCGTCACCAACCCGCCTGAAACCGTCACGGTGACGGCGTTCATGGATGGCCGGGTGCATCAGATCGAGTTGGCGCCGAAAGTCACCAGCCTGACCGAACGGGATCTCGCCGAGGAGATCCTGGTGATCGCGGGCCTGGCTGCTCAGCAGGCCAAGTCCGCCCAGTACTCGTTCATGCTCGCCGGAATGCGGGAGCATGGACACGACGACGCGGCGACCCGCGACTTTCTGACCCGTGACCTGGATCTGCCCACCCCGGAGCAAGCTGATGATGCTCGGGCCCAGGTCTTTTCGACCCGCTATGGAGGCGACGATGGCTGACCACCTTGCTGGAATGTTCGGTAGCGCGGTCGGCATGCTGTCCGGCTCGCCGGCCCGCTCACTCGAGATATTCACCGAGATAACCAATTACGACGAAACCGCCTGTGATGCGTGGGTGGGCCGGATCCGCTGCGGTGACACCGACCGGGTGACGTTGTTCCGGGCCTGGTATTCACGCTCGAACTTCGGCCAACTGGCCGGTACCGCCGAGATCTCGATGAACGGTGTCGGCGCGCGGGTGCCGATCGGCGGTATCTACGGGAAGGACATCTCCTACCCGATCAACTCGCCGCTGGCGATCACCCTGGGCTTCGCCGTGCAGGAGGCGGCCGAGGGCAACTACGCCGACGCGATGGAGGCCCTGGAAGATGCCCCCGCCGGCGGGTCCGACCATCTGGTGGCCTGGGTCAAGGCGGTGATTTACGGTGCGGCGCAACGCTGGACCGATGTGATCGACCAGGTGCGTGGCGCCGACCAGTGGCCGGACACGTTCCTTGCTGCCGCGGCCGGTGTGGCGCACGGTGTGGCGGCAGCCAACCTCGGACTGTTCACCGAGGCCGACCGCAGGCTTACCGAGGCCAATGACACACCGGCCGGTCAGGCATGCGCACCGGCGATCGCCTGGTACCTGGCGATGGCCCGCCGTAACCAGGGCAACGAGGAATCGGCTCAGGTTCTCCTGGAATGGCTGCAGGCGAACTTCCCTGAGCCCAAAGTCACTACAGCACTGCGTGATCCGGCTTACCGACTGGAGACCACGACCGCCGAGAAGATCGCTGCCCGCACCGATCCGTGGGATCCGTCCAGCGTGGTGGCCGATACCTCCGGGCGGGACAAGCTGCTGGCCGAGGCGCAGGCCGAGCTGGACAAGCAGATCGGACTGAGCCGGGTCAAGGAGCAGATCGAGGCGTACCGGGCGGCGACGCAGATGGCCCGGATCCGTGCCGCGCGCGGCATGAAGGTGGCCCAGACCTCCAAGCACATGATCTTCGCGGGTCCGCCCGGTACGGGTAAGACGACGATCGCGCGTGTGGTGGCCAACATCCTGGCCGGCCTCGGGGTGATCGGGGAGCCGAAGCTGATCGAAACCTCGCGTAAGGATTTCGTCGCGGAGTACGAGGGTCAGTCGGCGGTGAAGACGGCCAAGACGATCGACCGCGCCCTGGGTGGCGTGCTGTTCATCGACGAGGCTTACACCCTGGTGCAGGAGCGCGACGGCCGTGCCGACCCGTTCGGTACCGAGGCGCTGGACACGCTGCTGGCCCGGATGGAGAACGACCGTGACCGTCTGGTGGTCATCATCGCCGGTTACAGCAATGACATCGACCGTTTGCTGGAGGCCAACGACGGTCTGCGTTCCCGGTTCGCCACCCGTATCGAGTTCGACTCGTACTCGCCCGACGACATCGTCGAGATCTCCAAAGTCATTGCCAAGGCGAATGATTCGTGGCTCGATGATGACGCCTGCAAGCGGGTCAACGAGGCGGCCGCGTTGTTGAGCCAGCGCACGCTCAACAACAAGCCCGCGCTGGACATCGCCGGTAACGGTCGGTACGCACGGCAGCTGGTGGAAGCCGGCGAGCAGAACCGCGACATGCGGCTGTCCCGATCGCTGGACTTCGAGAATCTAGGTGTCGAGCAGCTCAGTGAGGTCAACGGAGACGACATGTCGGCGGCGATCGCGGCGGTTCACAGCCGCCTGAATATCGGCGAATAAGCGATGGCAGGCTTCCGGCTCACCACCAAGGTCCAGGTCAGCGGCTGGCGCTTTCTGCTGCGTCGTGTCGAGCACGCGATCGTGCGCCGCGACACCCGGATGTTCGACGATCCGCTGCAGTTCTACAGCCGGGCGGTGTTCGCCGGTGTCGTGGTCTCGGTGCTGATCTGCCTCGGCGCGGGGATGATGGCGTACTTCAAGCCGCTGGGCAAGCAGGGCAGCGATCAGTTGTTGGTGGACCGCACCACCAATCAGCTCTACGTGATGCTGCCCGGAAGCAATCTGCTTCGCCCTGTCTACAACCTGACCTCGGCCCGGTTGGCGCTCGGTAATTCCGGTACCCCGTCCGCGGTGAAGTCCGAGGAGCTGAACCGGTTGCCCAAGGGCCAGCCGATCGGTATTCCCGGCGCGCCCTATGCCACGCCGACCGGGGCGCCCGCCTCGCGGTGGACGTTGTGCGACACCGTGGCCAAGCCCGACAGCTCCGCTCCCAAGGTGGAGTCCTCGATCCTGATCAGGTCGCTGGCAACGGATACCGCGGTCGGCTCGATGCGGCCGAACCAGGGCATGCTGGTGTCCTTCGAGGGGGGCAACTGGCTGGTCACCGAAGACGGCAGGCACAGCATCGACCTGTCGGACCGGGCGGTCAGCTCGGCCGTGGGCATCCCGGTCACCGCGAAGGCGACGCCGGTCTCGGAAGGGCTGTTCAACGCCCTGGCCAACCGGGGCCCCTGGCAGCTGCCGGGGATTGCGGCCGCCGGTGCGCCGAATACCGTTGGGCTGCCGGAGAATCTGGTGATCGGCTCGGTGTTCCAGACGGCCACCGAATCCGATCCGCAGCACTATGTTGTGTTGCCGGACGGGGTGGCCCGCGTCAACGACACCACCGCTGCGGCGTTGCGCGCCACCAACTCCTACGGCCTGATGAAGCCGCCGTCGGTGGAGGCCAGCCAGGTCGCCAAGATCGCCGAGCAGGTGTACGTGTCGCCGCTGCCGGACAAGCCCATGGACGTGCTGCTGCGTCAGGACTCGCCGGTGTTGTGCTGGGCCTGGCAGCGTGAACCCGGCGATCAGGCGCCGAAGACCACCGTCATCGCCGGCCGCCGACTGCCGATTCCGTCGTCGGCCGTCGGCACCGGGATCGACCAGATCGGCGGCGATGCAACGGTATACATCGAAGGTGGCCAGTTCGTGCGGCTGCAGTCGCCGGATCCCCGGGTGGGCGAGAGTCTGTACTACATCGACCCGCAAGGAGTGCGGTACGGCATCGCCAATGACGATGCCGCGAAGAATCTGGGCTTGTCCGGTTCGGTGAACGCACCGTGGCAGGTCGTAGGGCTGCTGGTGGAGGGCCCGGTCTTGTCGAAGGACGCGGCGCTGCTTGAGCACGACACGCTGCCTGCCGACCCCCATCCGCGCAAAGTGGAAAGCAAGCAAGGCTCATGACAACCAAGAAGTTCACCCCGACCATCAAGCGGGGCCCGCGCCTGACACCGGGCGAGATCAACGTCGCCGCACCGGATGACCTCGGTATCGAGATCCCGCCGTCGGGTATGCAGAAGGCCATGCCCTGGGTGATGGGCGGCTGCATGATCGGCATGATCGCGATCATGATCTTCACCGGGGTGCGTCAGCTGTCTCCGTACATGCTGATGATGCCGTTGATGATGATCATGGGCACCGTCGGAATGATGGGCGGTGGTGGCGCCGGTGGCAAGAAGGTCCCGGAGATCAACGCCGACCGCAAGGAATACCTGCGATACTTGGCCGGCCTGCGCACCCGCGTCACGTCGTCGGCGTCGGCGCAGGTCTCGTTCTTCGGTTACCACGCACCGCATCCCGACGATCTGTTGTCGATCATCGGCACCCACCGGCAGTGGTCCCGTCAGGCCAACTCCGACTTCTACGCCGCCACCCGGATCGGCATCGGCGCCGAGATCGCGGTGGACCGGCTGCTCAAGCCGAACACCAGCGGTGAGCTGGCCGGTCCGCAGGGCGCGCCGCAGCCGCACCTGGAGCCGGTCAGCCACATGTGGGTGACCAAGTTCCTGCGCACCCACGGCCTGATTCACGATTGCCCGAAACTTGTTCAGCTGCGGACATTTCCGACGATCGCCGTGGGCGGCGACCTCGACGGTGCCTCGGCGATGCTGACCGCGATGATCTGTCATGTGGCGGTGTTCCATCCGCCGGACCTGTTGCAGATCCGGGTGCTCACCGACAACCCGGAAGACCCGAAGTGGTCGTGGCTCAAGTGGCTGCCGCACGTGCAGCACCAGACCGATACCGATGCGGCCGGGCCCACCCGATTGGTCTACACCCGTCCCGACGGTCTGAGCGATCTGACCGCGCGCGGCCCGCACAGCGCCGACGCCGCGCCCGGCGGCCCGTACGTGATCGTGGTGGACCTGACCGGCGGCAAGGCCGGTTTCCCGGTCGACGGCCGGGCCGGAGTCACGGTGCTCACCCTCGGCAATCACCGGGGTTCGGCGTACCGGTTGCGGGTCGATGCGGACGGGACGGCCGACGACAAGCTGCCTAACCAGAACTACCGCGAGGTCACGCGGGTCGTCGATCGGATGACCCCGGCGCAGGCCGGCCGGGTCGCCCGCAAGCTGGCCGGCTGGTCGATCACCGGCACGATCATCGACAAGAACGTCCGGGTGCAGAAAAAGGTCTCCAAAGAATGGCACCACCTGGTGGGCGCCAAGTCGGTCGAGGAGGTGACGCCGGCACGCTGGCGAATGTTCACCGACACCGACCGCGACCGGCTCAAGATCCCGTTCGGCCACGAGCTCAAGTCCGGCGAGGTGATGAAGCTGGACATCAAGGAGGGCGCGGAGTTCGGTGCCGGCCCGCACGGCATGCTCATCGGAACCACCGGCTCGGGTAAGTCGGAATTCCTTCGCACCATGATCCTGTCGTTGGTGGCCACCCATCACCCCGATCAGATCAACCTGTTGCTCACCGACTTCAAGGGTGGTTCGACCTTCCTCGGTATGGAGAAGCTGCCGCACACCGCGGCCGTCGTCACCAACATGGAAGAGGAAGCCGAGCTGGTCGGCCGTATGGGCGAGGTGCTCACCGGTGAACTCGACCGGCGCCAGCAGATCCTGCGTCAGGCCGGTATGCAGGTGGGTGCCGCGGGTGCGCTGTCCGGTGTGGCCGAGTACGAGAAGCACCGCGAGCGCGGCGCCGACCTTCCGCCGTTGCCGACGCTGTTCGTGGTGGTCGACGAGTTCGCCGAGTTGCTGCAGAACCACCCCGACTTCATCCAGCTGTTCGACCGCATCTGCCGCGTGGGCCGGTCGCTGCGCGTGCACCTGCTGCTGGCCACCCAGTCGCTGAACACCGGCGGCGTGCGGATCGACAAGCTCGAGCCGAACCTGACCTACCGAATTGCGTTGCGTACCACCAGCTCGTCGGAGTCCAAGGCGGTGATCGGGACGCCCGAGGCGCAGTACATCACCAACAAAGAGAGCGGCGTGGGCTTCCTGCGGGTGGGTATGGAGGATCCGGTGAAGTTCAGCACCCTCTGGACCGGAGCCAACTACGTGCCCGAGGTCGAGGAGTCGGCCGACGGTGAGGTCAGGCCACGCTCGCAGCGTCAGGCCCGGCTGCGGATTCATCAGTTCACGACGACACCGATTTTTGATACGGCGGTGAGCCAATGAGCACAGATGCTGAACCCAAGGTGCTGCGTGAGGTCGTCCTCGGGCAGCTGGGCACCGGTGAGATCCGCGCCTACAAGATGTGGCTGCCGCCGCTGACCGATCCGACCCCGGTCAACGAGTTGATCGAACGCGACTACCAGCGTCAGCCGCTGCGCTTCCCGCTGGGAATCATGGACGAGCCGCGCCGGCACCGGCAGGACATCTGGGGCGTCGACGTCTCGGCCGCCGGCGGCAACATCGCGATCGGCGGTGCCCCGCAGACAGGCAAGTCGACCTTCCTCCAGACCCTGATGCTGTCGGCCGCCGCGACCCATACGCCGCGGCAGGTGCAGTTCTATTGCATCGACCTCGGTGGTGGTGGCCTGATGTACATGGAAGACCTGCCGCATGTGGGTGGCGTGGCCACCCGTGCCGAACCGGATCGGGTCAACCGGGTGGTGGCCGAGGTCAAGGCGGTGCTCAGGGCCCGCGAGCAGGTGTTCAAGCAGTACCGCGTGGGCTCGGTCTCAGCCTACCGCGAGATGCGGGACGACCCGAACAACCCGGCCGCCCAGGATCCCTTCGGCGACGTCTTCCTCGTGATCGACGGTTGGCCGGCGTTCGTGGCGGATTTCCCCGATCTCGAGCCCGCCGTGCAGGATCTGGCCGGCCAGGGGCTGGCGTACGGCGTGCACGTCATCATCTCCACGCCGCGCTGGACCGAGCTCAAGTCACGTGTGCGTGACTACCTGGGCACCAAGATCGAATTCCGCCTCGGCGACGTCAACGAGACCCAGATCGACCGGATCACCCGCGACATCCCGGCCAACCGGCCGGGCCGCGCCGTTTCGCTCGAGAAACATCACCTGATGATCGGGGTACCGCGGCTGGACGGTGTGCACAGCTCCGCCAACATCGTCGACGCGATCACGGCGGGTGTGCGGGAAGTGGCCTCGCGCTACACCGACCAGGCACCGCAGGTGCGGGTGCTCCCGGAGAAGATCTACCTCCATCAGCTCGACCCGAACCCGCCCGGAGCCGATTCCGATTACCGGACCCGCTGGCAGGTGCCGCTGGGGGTGCGCGAGTCCGACCTGGCGGTCGCCTACAACCAGATGAACATGACACCGCATCTGCTGATCTTCGGCGCTCCGAAATCGGGGAAGACCACCATCGCGCAGGCGGTGGCCAAGGCGATCTGCAATCGCAACAGTCCCGACCAGGTGCGGTTCATGCTGGCCGACTACCGGTCGGGCCTGCTCGACGCGGTGCCAGAGTCGCATCTTCTGGCTGCCGGCGCGATCAACCGAAACAGCGCGTCGTTGGAGGAGTCGATCAAGGCGCTGGCCACCAACCTGCGGAAGCGGCTGCCGCCGGCGGACCTCACCACCGCGCAGCTGCGGGCGAGGTCGTGGTGGAGTGGTCCGGACATCGTGCTGCTGGTCGACGACTGGCACATGATCACCGCGGCCGCGGGCATGCTGTCGCCGATGGCTCCGTTGGGTCCGCTGCTGCCGGCCGCAGCAGATATCGGCCTGCACGTCATCGTGACGTGCCAGATGAGCCTGGCGCACCGGGCCACGATGGATAAGTTCGTGGGCGCCGCCTATGGCGCCGGTTCGCCGACTTTGTTCCTTTCCGGCGAGAAGAACGACTTCCCGTCGCGGGAGATCATCGTCAAGAAGAGGCCGCCTGGCCAGGCATTTATGGTCGCGCCGGACGGCAAGGAAGTCATTCAGGCGGCCTATGTCGATCCGCCCGAAGAAGAAGTGTTCGCAGCACCCCAATAGGGCAGTTAGTATTTGACCAACGCACTCAGCAACGCTGGCGGCGGCCCGCCAGCAAAGAGATCGGGGGACAGATCTCTTGACGGCATGGCAAACTTTCTGCCACGTCGCCTTTGGGTGCTTGTCCCTGGTTATTTGTAATCGAGACAGGGGAGCAAGCAAATGGAACCATTGATGCACAACCCGGGTGCCGAAGGTGTTGCGGCACAGGTGATCGCAAACGCGGCCCGCGGTTTGGCCGGCGGCACCACCGCTACTGCGGCCGTCACCGCGCTGGTTCCGGCCGGCGCTGACGAGGTCTCGGTAATCGCTGCGATGGCCTTCGCCAGCGAGGGAGTCGAGGCTCTTGCCGCGAATTCGTTCGCCCAGGAGGAACTCACCCGGGCGGGTGCGGCGTACCAGGAGATCGCGGGTATCTACAACGCGGTCGACGCAGCTCAGGCCACCACGCTCTAGCCGCCAGTCGGCAAAATCGTCTTCAGATAGGGTCGTCCAACAATGGTCATGGCACCACCGGTTCCGCCGACCTGGTTTGCACTGCCGCCAGAGGTCAACACCGCGCGCTTGATGTTGGGTGCCGGCCCGGCGCCGATGCTGCAGGCGACAGCGGGCTGGGAAGGTCTGGCCATCCTGCTGGAGACCCAGGCCGACGAGCTAGCCGGGGCGCTGAGCACCCTGACCTCGGTGTGGAGCGGCGCGGCAAGCGAACGCGCTGTTTCCGCAACCATGCCGATGATCATGTGGCTGCGGACCATGGTGTTGCAGGCGCAGAAGCGGGCGTTGCAGGCAAGCGCGCAGGCGAGCTCGTACACCCTGGCTCTGACGACCACTCCGCCGATTCCCGAGATCGAGCAGAACCACGTCACGAACGCAGTCCTGAACGCCACCAACTTCCTCGGTATCAATACGATGCCGATCGGGTTGAACGAGATGGACTACTTCGTCCGGATGTGGAATCAGGCGGCCGGTGCGATGGAGGCCTACCACGCGGAAACCACCGCCAACCTGCTGTTCGAGCCGTTCGTGCCGATGCAGCCGATCGTGATGCCCGGGATCGGTGAGACGACCGCGGCAGCGGCGATCGCGTCGACGGCGCCACGAACGGCCGTAGGTCTGGCCCGCAACGCGACGGTCGAAGCGATCAGCGCGGTATCCACGTTGTCGTCGATGAAATTGGCTGTCGGCAATGCCGCTGCGCAGGCCAACCATGCCGAGCAGCGGGCGGTCGGTGCGGCGGGCAAGGGTGAGAACGCGGGGCAGCAGCAGAAGGATCCGAACGAGAAGAACCCCATGCAGCAGGGCATGCAGATGGCCATGCAGATGGCGCAGCAGGGTGGTCAGCTCGCAGGGCAGATCCCGTCGATGCTCCAGAGCCCGATGCAGGCGATGACGCAGCCGTTGCAGCAGGTGACGCAGATGGTCAGCCAGTTCTCCAGCATGGGGGGCAGTGACAAGGGCATGCAGATGGGGCTGATGGGGGCGTCGCCCTTCTCGAGCCATCCGCTGGCCGGGGGTACGGGCCCGAGTTCGGGTGCCGGCCTGGTGCGCGCGGCGTCGCTGCCGGGCGCACTCGGATCTCCTCCGCGCACGGCGCTGTTGTCCAGCATGTTGGGCATCAGCGGCGAGGCCAAGCCGGCCGCGTCGGCCTTCGCGGCGGGGCCCGCAGGTCCGACGGCGCCGGCAGGTGGCGGTAGCGGCGGGGGCGGCGGGGCACCGGTGCACGCCGCCAAGAACAAGGAAGAGCAGAGCGGCGGCACCAAGGACGGATTGGTGTCACCGACAGCTCTCACATACGACCAAACAGACGACGGGGACGACGACTGGTAGTCGTCCACCACACAGACTTTCCGGCCACCCGGCCGGGGGACTCGCCAAATTTTCTCTGGTGAGGACAAAGGAAAAATAAGGGGAATCCAACATGGCACAGATGAATACAGATGCCGCCGTCCTCGCCAAGGAGGCTGCGAATTTCGAGCGTATCTCCGGTGAGCTCAAGAGCGTGATGGCTCAGGTCGAGTCGACCGGCGGCACCTTGGCGGCCCAGATGCAGGGCCAGGCCGGCACCGCTGCTCAGTCGGCGCTGATGCGGTTCCATGAGGCTGCTGACAAGCAGATGCAGGAACTGAACGAGATCTCGACCAACATCCACACCTCGGGTACCCAGTACTCCAGCACCGACGACGATCAGGCCGGCACCCTGGCCTCGTCGATGAACATCTGACCTAACTGACCACAAGAAACGGAGACAAGACATGACAGAACAGGTTTGGAACTTCGCAGGCATCGAAGGCGGAGCCGGAGAGATCCAGGGCGCCGTCGGCACCACCGCCGGCCTGCTGGACGAGGGCAAGGGTTCTCTGGCCACGCTCGCCTCGGCGTGGGGCGGCTCGGGTTCGGAGGCCTACCAGGCCGTTCAGACCCGTTGGGACAGCACCGCCAACGAGCTGAACCAGGCGCTGCAGAACCTCGCGCAGACCATCAGCGAGGCAGGGCAGACCATGGCCCAGACCGAGGCCGGCGTCTCGGGGATGTTTGCCTAGTACTACGCGGCAACAAGCATGCTTTGGTGGGCGGGTGTTCGGACTATCTGATGATGGCCCGAACCCGCCCACCACTTGTGCTTGGGTGTAAAGATCTAACCATCTGTTTTTGACTATCTGAGGGGTCCCCATGTCGGCCGACTATGACCGGCTCTTTCACTCGTCGGAACCGGGCAGTAAACCGGTCGACGACGCCACGACCATCGTGGACAGAGATGCCATCCTGAAGGCCGCCGCGGCAGCGGCGCCACCGCCGGTCCCGGTTGGGGAAACCAGTTCCACGGACGTACCCGTGGCCCCCACGGCCTCCACCCAGACTCAAGCGGCAGCGCAGCCGCGGCACGCGGAGACCGCGCAGCAGATGCCTGCGCCCATGCCGGCGCCGCCGGCAAGTGCGCCGCAGTGGCCGCAGAACTCCATGCTGCGGGCCCCACAGCAGCAGCAGTTCGGCCAGGGCGCACGGCACGAGCAGGCCCGGGCCATGCCCGGTCCGGCCCCGCGCGTCGCGCCGGGCCCGGCGCCGTCGCAGTTCGCCGATCTCGATCCTGAGGTCAGTGGTCAGTGGCGAGCGGGGCAGGCTATCCCGACGCCGGCCGCGCCCGGCCCCACCTCGGCCGCCACGATGGGCAACCACCGCGCGATCGACGCCTTGTCGCACGTCGGGGTCAAGACCGGGGTGAAGATGCCGTCCCAGCGCGGATGGCGGCACTGGCTGTATCTCACGACGCGGATCAACCTCGGTCTGTCGCCCGATGAGGTCTACGAACTTGATCTGCACAACCGGATTCGGCGCAATGCCCGCGACTCGTACCAGATCGGGGTCTTCGGTCTGAAAGGCGGCGTCGGCAAGACCGCGGTCACGGTCGCGCTGGGATCGGCGATGGCCAGGGTTCGCGGCGACCGCATCCTGGCGATCGACGCCGACCCGGACGGCGGCAACCTGGCCGACCGGGCCGGGCGTCAGTCCGCGGCGACGATCTCGGATCTGCTCGCCGACCAGGAACTGTCGCGCTACAACGACATTCGTGCCTACACGAGCATGAACGGCGCCAACCTCGAGGTGCTGTCGTCCGAGGACTACAGCGGCGCGCAGCGCGAGTTCAACGACGATGACTGGAAGGGCGCCACCGCCGTGGTGTCGCGCTACTACAACCTTGTTCTCGCCGACTGTGGCGCGGGTCTGTTCCAGAAGGCTTCCCGCGGTGTGCTGTCCACCGTGTCGGGCATGGTCATCGTGGCCAGCGCCTCGATCGACGGAGCGCGGCAGGCCGCCATCACGATGGACTGGTTGCGCCAGAACGGATACCAGGATCTGCTCGGCCGGTCCTGTGTCGTCATCAACCACGTCACGCCGGGTAAGCCGAACGTCGACGTCGAGGATCTCGTGCAGCAGTTCGAACGCCACGTACCCCCGGGCCGCGTTGTCGTACTGCCGTGGGACAAGCACGTCGCTGCGGGCACCGAGATTCAGCTCGAGCTGCTCAGCGACACGTTCCAACGCCGCATCACCGAACTGGCCGCGGCGCTGTCCGACGATTTCGACAGGCTTGAACGGCGTTGACCACGACCGCAGCTGCCGCTGACACATCGAGCGCGACGCCCGGCAGGCCGTCCACCACCCGGGTCACCATCCTCACCGGTAAGCGGATGACGGACCTGGTGTTGCCGGCCACGGCGCCGATTGAGACCTACATCGACGAGACCGTGAGTGTTCTGGGCGACTTGCTCGAGGACACTCCGAAGGACACCCTCGCCGGTTTCGATTTCTCCGAGCAGGGCATGTGGGCGTTCGCCCGCCCGGGTGCGCCGCCACTGAAGGCCGACGAATCCCTGGATGATGCCGGGGTGGTCGACGGCTCGTTGCTGACCTTGGTGTCGGTCAGCCGCACCGAGCGGTACCGCCCGCTGGTCGAGGACGTGATCGACGCGATCGCGGTGCTCGACGAGTCACCGATCTTTGACCGCACGGCACTGAATCGCTTTGTCGGCCTGGCCATCCCGGTGGTCGCCACGGTCATCACCGCCGTGTCGCTGGTGTCCTGGAACGGGGCCGGCCAGGGTTGGTGGTGGGCGCTGGCGCTGGGATTGTTCGGCCTGGGTCTGCTCGGCGGGAGCCTCGCCGCCCAAAACCGGTACGAGAACCTGGATCTGGCCGAGAGTCTGCTGCTGGCTTCGGCGATCGTGCTGGGCGGTGCCGCGGCGTTGGCCGTGCCATTGCCCTATGACGCCGATTCCCTTGGCGCGCCACAGCTCGCCGGTGCGGGTGCAGTGGTGCTGTTGTTGACGTTGGCGACCCGTGGTGGGCCGCGTGGACGGGCAGATGTGGCCTCATTCGCGGCGGTGCTGGCGATCGCCATCACCGGGGCGGCGATCGCCGTCGGGTACGGCGGTGCCGCGTGGGTGCCGGCCGGAGCCATCGCGTTCGGGCTGATCGTGGTCACCAACGCCGCCAAACTCACTGTCGCCGTTGCCCGTATCGCCCTGCCGCCGATCCCGGCGCCCGGTGAGTCGGTGTCCAACGACGAGCTGCTCGACCCGGTCATCACGCCCGACGAGGTCGATGAGGCGTCACCTACCTGGAAGGCGATCATCGCCTCGGTGCCGGAATCGGCGGCACGGCTGCAGGAGCGCAGCCAGCTGACCCGCCAACTGTTGATCGGCTTCCTCTCGGCCGGTGCGCTGGTGCTGTCGGTCGGCGCGATTGCCGTTGTGGTGCAAGGACATTTCTTCGTACACAGCATGCTCGTGGCTGTCCTGGTGGCGGTGATCTGCGGCTTCCGCTCGCGGCTGTATGCCGAGCGGTGGTGCTCCTGGGCACTGCTCGCGGCGGCAATCGCCGTTCCCACCGGTGTGATGGTGCGCCTGTGCCTGTGGAATCCGGGCAGTGCGTGGCTGGTCCTGGCGATCTACACGGCGCTCGGATTGGTCGCGGTAATCGCTGTCGGTGCTACCGACGGCGTGCGCCGCGTGTCACCGGTGACGAAGCGAATCCTGGAGCTGGGCGACGGCCTCGCCATCGCCGCGGTGATTCCGTTGCTACTGTGGATCGCCGGCGTCTACGACCTGGTGCGGAACCTGCGTTTGCACTGAGGTTTACGGGGCGGGGCGCGCGTCGGCCGGGCCGTCGGCGCCAGGAGCCCAGCAATTGCATGGGGTGGATCAGAATTTTCCCGGGGGAGAGGCGATTCTGAAGGCCCCGGCGGCGGCAAACGGTGGTGCATCGAAGCGGTATGTCGGGCTGTTCCGGTCAAAATCGAAGCGGTGGTTGGTATTTGGTGACCAGTGCGGTGAGGCCTAGTGCACTGGTGTGGTTCGAGTGGGCGCAGGAATACGCCCGCACCGGCGGAGCTGTTCGCCAGTTGAGGTTGCTCGGCGCGAATTCAGTGACGTCATGGTGATTCGGGGCCGGCGTCCTCCCTCCAGAATTGCGCGGCTGCCGTGAGTGAGCGCGGGTTAGGCTGCTGCCCAAGTGGTCCCGCGACGGTGCGGAATCGGCGAACAACTCCGGGGGCGAATTCGAATGAAAATGACGTCACATATGCGCGGGGGCGCCGCTGCGGCAATCGTGATTGTCGCCGGTCTGCTTGGGGCATGCTCGGCTCACGTCGAAGCTGGTACGGCCTCGGGGGTCAGCAAAGAGAAGTTGGCCAAGGTCGTCAAGGAGAAGCTGGAGGCCCAGGTCGGGGCGAAGGCGGATTCGGTGGTGTGCGATGGCACTTTGCCGGCCAAGGTCGACGCCACGCAGAAATGCGTCCTGACCGCCGGCGGCAGCACGAAGTACGGGGTGACGGTCACCGCCACCTCGGTCGACGGCGACAACGTCAAGTTCGATGTCAAGGTCGACGACAAGCCGATGGGGTAAGCGGTATCGCCGCTGAGTGGCGATGGTGAGCCCGGACCAGATGTTGTCGCAGTAATCGGATCCCCTGCTGTGGCGTCGTCGGGACAGCGGCGCAGTCGGTGGACGTCGAGGCGGGAAGACCCAGATTTTGCGTGTTCGGGGTACTCGCACCTCAGGTAGTCTTTTGCTGAGCTATTTGGTGGAGGGGACCACATTATGGGCGTATCTGGGCTGGTGAGCCGGGGTTCGCGCGCTGCGGGGAAGTTTGTCGAGTTGACCGACCGAGTGGTGTCACCGGGACACGGCAACATCAGCGCTGAGCTTCGATCGATGTCGAAGCATGACGTGCAGGCCGTCTCGTTGCCGGTGGTAGGGGCCGCTGGTCGTGGTGAGCATGCTGGCGGGCTGTCGGAAGAGGTTGGTGTGCCGGGCGATTGGGGATCGCGATGAGTGGATTGAAGGTCAATCCGGCTGAGGTGCGGACGCAGGGCGCATCGATGGAATCCAGTGCCGACGCGATTCCCGCGCCACCGGACCGATTTACGGCACAGGGCACGGATCCGATGTCGGAAGCGCTAGCCAGCCGGACGCAGCAGGTCGAGGCCCCGTTCATCGACGGTGTTGGCCAAACCAAGGCTGACGCACAGGCCACTGCCCGGGATATTCAGGCTGCCGCGGATAAATATGAGCAGTCCGATCAGCACATCGCCGGGCAGATCCAGGGGACGGGGCTGGGCGGTGCTGCGGGCACGGCCAGCGGATCCGGTGCTGGTGGTGGCGCGGAGGGATTGCAGCAGCTGCAGCAGATGATGCAGATGCCGATGCAGATGGCTCAGATGGCCGCCCAGGTGCCGATGCAGATGGCTCAGATGGCTGGCCAGATACCGCAGGCAGTCATGCAGGGTGTGCAGCAGATCGGCCAGATGACCGGCGGAATGGGCCAGGGCGCCGACGCCGCGGCGGGCAAGCCCGGTGGCGGGCCTGCAGGGTCAGAGCAGCCCGGCGGCGAGAAGCCCGACGAGCGTGACGAGCGCGAGAAACGCGAGGGTGAGCGCGAGAAGCGCGACGAGGGGCGAGACGGAAACACTGAGGCATCGGAAGGTGCAGCCGCGGAGTCCGCACCCGCCGAGCGGGCCCCGGTATCCCCACCGTCCGCAGCGCAACCCACCCCTGCAACGCCCGCACCGGAAGCTTCATCGCCGCCCGCCGCCACGGCGCCGCGGCGAGCGCCCACTGATCCTGCGATCGTGTTGTAACCGTATCCGTCACTGAGTCAAAGGTGTGCCAATGAGTTTGCCTCCCCCGCCGGGTTCGTTTGGACAGCAGCCGCCTATGGGTGGTGGCGGTCAGCCTGGCGGTGCGCCGCAACCGTGGCAGCAGCAACCCGGTGGTCCGGCCGGCCCGCCGTCTGGTGGTCCGCCGCCGTGGGGTCCTCAACAACAGTGGGCGGGCGGCCCGCCGCCGCCCAACGGTGGCGGAAAAACAAAGTGGATCCTCGGCGGCCTAGCTGCGGTGCTGGCGATCGCACTGGCCGTCGTCGTCACGGTGCTGGTCGTCAAGCCTGATAATGGTGGCAATGGTCCGTCGAATGTCGGCGCGAATGGCTCGAATTCCGAATTCGCGAGCGCAAATGACACAGGGCCGGTGAACATCATCACCGAGGATCCGACATGTGCGCCATGGACGCGTGTATCGCAAGATTACGCTGACCGCACCAATGCAGTTAACTGGGGCGATCGGGACTCATCTGTTCCCGCGACAGCCTGGAGCCCAGAGCAGCGAAACATGTACGAGACTGTTGGCAACGCGACAACAGACGCGGCGAATAGGACACAGAACCTAGTCAAACAGACTCCGCATCGAGTGATGCGTGAATTGTACCAACAATTTATCGCATACGCTCACGCATTTGTAGACGCGATTCCAAGTTATGTTGCCGATCGATATAGTCTATCTATTACGTTAAACGCAGTTGGGCTCGGAATAGCCAATATATGCTCGGCGATCGATTACGGATCTGCTCAAGCAATCGCGCCGTTGGTCCCAAAGCCTGAGCCTCCGTCCGCAGTGCCGACCGACCAACCGACTATGGAGCGGTTTCTGACGTCAACCAATCCGGTATGCGCCGAGTGGGAACCCTCCGCAATCAAGTTCGATGCCGATACAGCGGAATGGCGTCAAATCGATCCGAACCTCCCTGCTGATAAATGGAATCCGGAGCAGAGAGCGCTGAGCGATGCCGCCATCCCTTTAATGTTCGCAAATGCAGACACTATGGAGCGTATGGGCCGGCAGAGTAAGAATGCAGTTCTAGAAGATGTTGCCGTACTCGCCGCGCAATATCAACGGGGATTTGCAAACGCCCTCCCGAACTACAGATTGGCTGATAATTTCCTATCGGCTGTGACGTCGTACCTTGTGAAAGGGGTTAGTTGGGGATGTAAGGCCGTGTCATGATCGGTATGGGTATCGAAGGATATAAAAAGCCAGAAGGTGACCCACGCGCTGCGATGGTGGGGCCGGGCGCATGGCCGGAGACAGATGAATCGGACTTTACCGACCGTAATACCACTTTTGACGGCATCCATTCCAAGCTGACTGGCGCCATGGACGGATGGAAATCTGGGCAGTCCTACCTTAAGGCCGAACATACGTGGTTCGGTGTCGCTGCGACAACTGCAAATGGCAAGGTCGATACCCATACGAAAGCCATGGAGCAGCACGAGCAGCAACTCATCACGGCCAAAGGGTGGTTCGGGGAAGCTGCCGGACTAATTAACAAGGTCAAGGGAGCAATTGTAGAGACCGTCGAGACGGCGGTTGACGTCATTAACGATACAATTTCCAAGTCCAACGAAAATAACACGGACTCAAAAACAGCCGTCAAGAATATTAAGGAAAAAGCGTACGCGATAAACCAGACAATTGTGCAGTGGGGTGCAGATACTGTTGCAGGGAAAGAAGGGGTTAAACCCGAGCCGCCGAAACACGGCAAAGCGGCGAAAGAGGCATTCCAGAAGGCGGCTGGCGAGCCTGGCAACGGCGAATCTGGTGGCCCTGAGGGGGATGCCGGAGGCAACCAAACCAATAGCTCACTGTTGAGCTTCGCCGGCAGGAATGGCCTTAGTGGGAAGGAACCCGCAAGTTACAAGGCGCCGCCCGCGAAGAAGCCCGCTGATCCGCCCGCTGGTGTGGTGACCCACGACCTCGGTGGGAAGGAACCCGCAAGTTACAAGGCGCCGCCCGCGGAAAAGGCCGCTGATCCGCCCGCTGGTGTGGTGGCCCACGACCTCGGTGGGAAGGAACCGACGGGTTACACTCCGCCGCTACCGGTCGTGAATCCAGGTGGGAATCCACCACCTGCTGCAGGGAAGTCCCCGACCCCCGCTGCGCCGACTCCCCCCGTTCCGTCTGCGCCTTCGACCGGTGGTTCCACTGGCACACCTGGAGGCACCGGCGCATCGGGTGCCCCTAGCCCGCTGAGCGGTGGCTTAAGTGGCAGCGGCGTGGACCAAGCCGCGAGCGCATCGCAAGCAGCGGGCCAAGCACCAGCCGGTGCGGCGCCGACGGATCCGTTGCAGGCGTTCTCGAATGGATTCGCGGATTCGGCGGGGACCCCGGTCCATGCCGCTTCTACTAGCGCGCCGCCGCTGGCGCCGGCCCCCGCGGTTCCGGCAAGCGACGCAATGGCACCGGCGAGTACTCACTCGGCGCCGACCTCGCTTAGTAGTGCACCGGCGCCTGCCGCGCCGATACAGGGCACGCCGGTTGGCGGCTCGATGGGCATGGGCGGCGGAATGCCGTCGATGCCTCTTGGGCCTCCGCCGACGGCGCCGCCCGCCGGACCAGTGGCACCGCCGCCTGCATCTGCGCCGCCGATACCCCAGCCTGCCAATATCGCGGGTGGTGCTCAGGTTGCGCCGATTCCGGTGTCGGCCGCGCGCGCGCAGCGAGATGCAGCGCAGGATGCGGCGAAGCGGTCGGGCTCGGATCCGCTTGTATTGGCGCGCAGGGTCGCAGCGGCGCTCAACGCTCCCGATATGGTCGACGAAGAGGACTTCATTTTCTTCTGGATCACAGCTGTCACCGTGGACGGAAAGATCGTGGTCGCCAACAACTACGGGCTGGCCTTTATCCCTGAGCAGGTGCAATTGCCTGAGCAGGTAGCGATGGCCACTGCGGACGAGTCGATTCCGCCTGCTGAGCGTGCCAGTTGGGTGACTCACCCAGTCGTGGCGGTGCAGCGTTGGGCACAGCACCACAACACAAAGCTGCGAGCCGTGATCGCGACCGAGGACCAGTTCAAGAACTCGGATGCGGGCGTGCACCAGGAAGTGCTGACGCCCGAGGACATCCCGGCGAAGGGCCAGATGGCCGGGCGCGACCGCTTGAAGGTGATCGCCCCAGAAATTGCAGCCCGGTTTGCGCAGTTCAGTGACGGAGACCTGGTGAAAGTCCTTCCGCCGGCACCGGTCGATACGAATCCGCCAGAGGACCGACGGCTGGACTTGTGGGATGCAGTGTGGCAGCCGTTGTGCAGCGGTGCTTCCAACCGCAGCCAGGTGCACCTACAGGCGTTTCTGGAGTACGCATCGCACGCCCAAGAGTGGGCCGTTTATGAGGCGCACGCCGCTGGAGATGGACCCGAGCAACGCCGGGCTGTCGCTGACTTCATCTACTGGCAGCACATCGGGCAGTTGGTTGCCGACGCGATGGCGGAGTAGGTGGCGACGGTTCGCGTCAGCACAGCAAAGCTGTGCAGAACCGCGCCGGATGGCGCCAAGCGCACAGAAAGAGCCGCATCCCGTGCGTGTGACTCGCCCTTATGATTGTCGCGAGAAACCGGTCGAGCGGGGTCGAGTGAACTGCCGTCACGGGACAACTTTGGTTTTCGTCAGGAGCGTCTGCGGCCGCTGGCAGCAGCACAGGCGTAGGGAGGATGATTTGCGATGAGTGATTTGAAGGTCACATCGTCGGAGCTGACCAGCGCGGCTGAGCAAATGTTGCGACCTCGCCCGAAAGGTCCGGATGCAGAGTCGGCACCGGATTATGGCCTGAAGGCTCCGGATACCCTGCCGGAGACCAATGAAGCGCTCAACCAGCTCAAGCACAGTGCTGGAAAACTGAGCGCCACACTCAAAGCCGGAGACGCCGAGGTACAACGTCTCGCCGCAACGCTGAAATCTGTTGCGGCTGCTTACGACAAGATCGACGAGCAGGCGAAAGCGCGGCTTCAGAGTGAGGTCGGCGGTAGCGAAGGTCAGAAGCCACCTCTCGAACCGGTGGTTCCTGAAGCGGTCAATATTCCGGTGCCAAGCATTCCCGACTTCGGTAGCTACCCTTCATCGCCGGACGATCAATTCCAGTCCTGGCAGGCTTCTGCACACGCCATTTTTGACAACGACACCAAAGCCCTGTCGGTGAACTACTTCCGAGACCAGTGGAAAGGGTACAAGGCTACGCTTCTCGCGTACGCAGACAACATTCCAGCCAAGGTCGGTGACTGGGATGGCACGGCCGCCAAGGCGTGTCAGAACGCCCTGCAAAGCCTCCATACCTGGTGGACGGACATGGCGGAGGAATGCGGCCGGTTGGCCGAAGAGGCTCAAAAATTTTGCGATGCACACGATCAGCTTGTGAGGGTTCACCCCAACTTGCACGATGTTGCCGAGTACGAGAAAACAAATCGGCTGAACAAGATGCGCCTATGGACCCAATGGCAGTATCAGTCGGAGTACGACCGCAACAACTATGAAAACAACATCAACCTTCAAGAAGTGCGGCCGGGCAAGGCCCCCACAATCGGCGGTATGCCGGCGGTAAATTCCAACGAGGTTGGAACCAAGCCCGACACCCCAGGTGGTCCCGGCACCAACCCAGGCACTTCTCCGGGCACTGGAGCCGGCAGCGGAGGTGGCGGCACGCCCGAGCTGCCCGAGATGCCCGAGATGCCCGAGATGCCGTCGATGTCGCCAGCCAGCGCTGATCCGTCGGCCGGTCAGGAGTCGGGAGGTTCTCCCAGCGGTGGCGGCTCACCGAGTGGCGGTCAGGGCGGTGGCCAGCCGAGTGGTGGTTCGCCGAGTGGCGGCGCCCCATCGGGCGGACTTCCCAAGGGAACCGAGGGCATGCCTGAGATGCCGGGCCTTGAGGAACCCAGCCTCAAGCCGGCCAGCGCCGGTGGCGGTGGCGGCGGCGGAATGGGCGGTGGCGGCGGAGGTACGCCGTCGATGCCGCTTGGCCCTGCCGTGGGTGCCGACTCGGTGGCCCCATCGCCAGCTGGTGCTCGTGGCGCAGGTGGCGGAACCCCTGGCGCACCCGGTGGTGCGGGTATGGGTGGCATGGGCGGCGGTATGGGCGGCATGGGCGGCGGCCACGGCCAAGGTCAGGGCAAGGAGAAGCGACGCAACCCCAACCTGTCGGAGGACGAAGATCTCTATAAGGAGGACCGTGCGTACACCGAGGCGGTTATCGGTCGGCGTGCACGCAAGGACGTGAAGGAGTAGCCCGAACGCGGCGTCCACGCGTGCGGATTGGGCGGGGTCAGCATGCCCAATCCGCTGTGCGCGCGGGGGCGGTGAAGAAGGTGCGCATTAGAATGCGAGCTACCGCCATTACAGTTCAGCTGTCTTGTGACGTCGCTGAGCTCGCCCTCGGCTCCGACGTTGTTTCGACGGACACCTCGATTGCTGGGTGAGTATGCCGACGGGCATGAAAGCCTTGTGTCGTCGGCATCCCGACCCGATCGAACGATTGGTCGGCGAGCGTCTGGATCCTGGTGGGCAGGCCGGCTACTGGTTTTTGCGCAGGAGTTCTAGGGTCGGGCGCAGACACGAAGCAACGCGGTCTATTCGACGAGACCTACACCGTCGAACCGATAGTGTTGTAGTAAATCTCGCCTACGGCGTAGAGCGATAGGAGCCGTGTCATCGGAAACCCTGACGCCACCAACGCTGAGCCGGGATGGCTCATCGACCCGCGGGATCCAAACCAACTGCGGTATTTCGACGGACGCGAATGGACAGGCGCGGTGGTAGCACGCTCGGATGCGCATGTCGTGCAAACTGTTCACGAACCGACGCTCCAGGCGAGGCAAGACTTCCCTCTGGGGCAACGGCTTCTTCATTTTCGCGCTCTTCCTCAGCGCGCTGATATCGACGTGGCCTGTTTGGTGGAAGACGATCACGGGCGGGCGCTGGTGGAGATCCGCAAGACGTCAAACTCCCACGCGCGACTCAGAGCGTCGCAGCGGTTCGGGATGTTCGTCCCGTCCGGAGTGGCGCTGGGGTTCTTCACCCGTACCGCCAGTGCTGGTGTTCACGACGGTTTCGCCGTCACCGACGCTTCTGACCGGCCTGTGGGTCGGCTGCGCCGGACGAACAATTTTTGGCAGCGACTCCGATCTTCCGCAATAGACATGGCGTTGGAGTCCAACGACCAAGCCGTGGGCCACACCCGTGTTTCAGTCTCGCCAGGGGCGCGGTTCAGTGAGGTCAACGAGCCCATCTTTGACATCACCGGGTCGGTTGTGGCCGCAGTCAGGAGACAGTGGCGGTACATCGATACAGCCGTTACCTTCTACGATTACACGCTGGAATGCACGCGGCCCACAACAGAACCGCTGTCCCAATTGATGTTGGCAACTGTCTTCGCGCATTACTTCTACGATCGCGGCAAAGTCGGCGGTCCATTTGCGAGCAATACAAACTTTAACTGAAGAACCGCGGGTGCCACCCCACTTAAAGTGACTGAGAAACCGGGGATCCGAAGTTCAAGACTGGCCGAATGTGCGCTGCGAGGTGAACTCAGCTTCTGACGCTATTGCTTGCTCGGGTGTTGGTAGGTGCAGCATTCCTTCGACGACACTGCGGATGGAATCTCGATCTTGTCCCTGAAGTCGCATTAACTCGTACACTAATTCGTACTGTGCCGACTGTGCTTTTGCGGCGGCGACTTCTGCCACGGCAATAATTTCCGTAGCGAGTTCTCGCTCGGTCATTTCGCGGCCGGTTTGTGGAGATAGCTCAACATGGTCAATCATGCCGTTTAGCAGTGCGGTCACAGTCACAATTTGCCACGGATCGGACGCCGAGAATCGCATATCGGGCATGCCTCGATCTGAATCCTCCGTGGTGGCAGGTTTGTTCCCATCGCCGGCATCGCGGGCCACTGTTTCATCGAATGGGCTCAAGCCTTCGACATCGCCGTCATGGACCGGTACGTAGTCGCCGAATACATCGAGGCCGTCGCTATGCACAGTGCTATCGCTGGGGAGGTACTCATCGAATGCTTCGAGGTCCGAAGCGCCATCGTCCTCGGCAGAATCCCAAAAACTCGACATCGTTAGCGGCCAGGCATCTCTTTGGAGATACGGTCGCGGCCCGCCTCGTCGGTAGCGGCGTACTTGGATGCCGCACTATCAAGGTTATGCGAGTGGGCCTCAGACATTGATTGTATTGCGATACACGCGTTCTCACGGGCCGCGGCAGCCTTCTCAGCCGCTGCGGACGTGGAACTGCAAACCCCACCGTGTGTCTTCAGGATGGCGGCTGCTGTTCCTGTTGTGAGGGGAGTGATATCAGCTATATCTTTCGCTGCCGCCGCGTGGACCGACGAAAGTTTACGGAGGAGCTGCGGATTAACCCACAACGCGTCCATATTTGGCGAGGTCATCGTTGCCCCTTACATGCTAGTCGGATAACAAGCATTCGCTAGCTCCTCGTAAAGGAGCGTTGCGTCATTAATCGACTGTGCTGCTTTCTCTGAGGCCTCAGTGAGGTGTTTCATATGCAGGAGGCAGCCTGCCATGCAGGATCCGGTCACGCCGCTCTCGAGAGTTCTGGCAAATAGCTTTCCATACCTTGGTATTGCCTGCATAGCAAGTACAGGTGCGATGGCATTGCCCATGACCGTTGCGGATTCTGAAAGTACGTCTCGGGTCGTGTGCAGCTGGTTAGCTTCCATCGACACCGCCATGACCACATCCAAATCAATGTCCGGCATCGTCCGTGCGCGATTGATTTGACTAGTGTTTGCCTCCGCGTATGCGCGCGCAGCCGGCCCTCTCCAACCGTCATTGGGCACAGCCTTTTCGAGGTTATCTGCAACTACATTGAAGCGTTGCGCGCTGTCGCTGTAACCCTCGGCCATCTCTGGTTTGGCATTGCCTCCGCACAAATACTGCATACCTAGGACCGACTTCAATCCAGCGGCCAATATCTCAGCCTTGGCTATCTTGGCCTTCGACAAAAGAAATTCAGTGGCTGCAAGACCTTCGCCTACATCGGACGCTGCATTCCATAAGCCATCGACGCCCTGTTCCCGGATGGTGTCGATCGTCGAAAAAATACTCGTTATTGATTCACCGGCTTCGGACAAAATGCCGAAGGGTGCCGGCATAGCAACTGGAATTGGTGGTTGGAGAAACCGTCCAATATTTTTCATGGTATCGCTATAAGCGTCGAACAATCCCATGTCTTCGTGGATTCCTTCCGACCGAGTAAAGCTGCCCCAGTTCAGTGATCGACGAGTTGGCTCCGAAGAGCCTAACACTGTGATTGCTGCTGCGAGCGCATAAAAAGTCACGCATTGAAGAGGGCAGGTTCAGGTCAAGGCTGGGCGCGAGACCTGACATGTGCCGGCATCGCGTGAAGTTCGATCCGGAGCACGTCCGTCGTTGAGTTCGATTCGTTGCTAGGGGTGGCGGCAGGAGAACCGCACCAATTCGATTAGGGCGTTGCCTTCCCGGGTATCGCTGCCCGGCGAGTCCATCGCCACTATGGAACCGTCCTTCATAGTGATAACCATGGGGTCCGGAAACATTCCTCGGCCGGGATTTTGTTCGCTACCGTGGTAATGGCGTCCCAATTTGCCGAATTCGATGATCCCAGATTGGGGAACTCGAAATTCTTGGGAAAGGTAAGAGGCAGAGGGTTTAGGCCCACATCTAGATCGGTGTGGACTTGGCGTTCAGTTGGACCTGGCGTGGCCGCTCAAGTGCACGGTCATCGCTGAACTCGGAGCGACTGTCGGGGTTTTGAGCCAGTAGAACCGCAGGGACTTCAGGATGGCCGCTCCGTTGGGAGTGCAGCGACGACTCTTTGGTCATCTAGACTTCGCCGTCCGCCATCACCATGACCAGCGGCTTCTTTGTCGGCACGCTGTCGGGTGCTCGATCTACGATGTCGACTACCTGTGACCACTCACCGCTGGTTGTTGAGAACGCCACGACGAACGTGAAGCCGTCAGCAGTCAGCCGGACAAAACCCGATGCCCCCGCGCTTGACCGTCGGCACTAGGCCGGCGGCGAACACCAACGCCGGTCCGATGAAGGCCATGACGAACATTGGGCCAATATCGGGAGGCAGGGGAATGGACAGTTTGTTCATCGCTCCGAGCGCACCGGCGGAGCCGAGGGCGAGTACGCCGGCGATGACACCGATGAAAAGCAGAATGTCGACGCGCTTGTCAACACGGATGGTCGTCCCCTGAGCATCGCAGGTGCGTCGTGCGATGACAGTAGGCATAATCTGCCATACGCGTGTAGGTGCGAGCCAGAATACGGTGGCCCGAACGGCTATCAACGCGGTCAGATAATCACCCTGGAACAGGGCAATCCGGCCCAGGCCGCGCACGCCACAGCTCTGTTTCAGCGCATTAAATCAGTGCCCGGCCGCGAAGACTCGCACAGCGAGCCCGAACCATTCCACCGACAGTGATTGGCGCACAGCCAGTTTCGCGAACCGCGGCAGCCGGCAGTTCACGGTGCGGTAGCCGACGATGTGCGTCAACACCAGATCGGAGAACACCTCAGCCCCGTGGCATACCGTCCTCAGTCAGCTCCGCAACCATGGCATCGAGCCGTTCCCGATCGGCCTCGATCGATGTGGTCGCTGCAGCCGTTGCCTTCTGGATCGCTTCATTGAGCCGCTGTTCGACGGCTTGTGCACCCAACCGCAGCAATCCATCTTTGATGTACACGTCGATCAGATGGTGATGGCCGTTCAGCGTCACCTCGACGCTCTTGGCTTCGTCTGCCGCCGTGAACGTTTCGGTGTTCATCTTGTGTAGCTGGTCATCCATCAGCGACTGCAGCTGCTGCGCTTGGCGCAAGACCGCAGCGACCTGCGGATGCATCTCCTCTGTCATGACTTTTCCTCCCGACCCTTCTGGGACCCCTCTCCCAGCAAGCTTGACGTCATTGCTCCAGCGCCATCTGGTAGCGGCTCTCTTCACGCGGATTGATCAACGTGATGGGCAGCTGACGGTGGCGCGGTGTGTCAATGAAGTTGGGCCGCATGATTACTCGGCCGACGCCTTGATGCGGGCCCAGGTACGTCGTCGAGTGCGGCCATGCCACACGCGGCACGCGGCCGACACGGCCGTTGATCATCGTGGCGAATTCGCGGAACTGCGGCCCGAGGGTCACCACGGCGCCGGATGCTGCGGAGCGGATGACGAACTGGGTGAACAGGCGCGAGTCGCCGAGGTTGATGCTGACGTCGACGTTGTCGAACGGCATGTACACCGGGTAGCGGTCCGACGTCTCACCGACGAGCACCCCGGCCGAACCGATGGGTAGCTCGTGGTGCTTGTCGGTCACCGGGGTGAGGCCTTGAAGGGCCGCCCGCTGCCCGCCGTACAGGCAGGAAAACCCGCGTGGCGTTGTGGGATTGGACAATGTGGTCAGCAGCACCGTCGTCGTCGGGGCCGCCCCGGGCCGAACCCGCACACAGGTGGTGGTGTGGTCGGCCCGCGCCGACCACCAGACGTCCGGGCCGCCGGGAGCGTTGTAGGCCGCGGTAAAGGTGCTGCGGCCCTTGATCACCGACCAGGTCTCCTTCTCGAAGGAGATCTCGGTGGCCTTGTCGAAATCGTCGAAGCTGCGCGAGCACTGCGCGTCAATGCCGTTGCTGGCCAATTGGTCTGCGATACGGGTGGCCGAGGCCACCAGGTACCGGGCCAGCCCGGAGACTCCGCTGTCGCGTCGCTGGGCGGAGCGCCGGGTCTCCTCCGGGTTGGCACGGAGCACAATCCAGGTCCGCCGGTTGGCCGGTGCGGGGTACGGGCCAACCACCTGCTCGTAGAGGGCGACCAGGCTCGAGGGAGCGGTCTTGCCAACCCGATAGCCGGCCGAGACGATGTCGGCCTCCAGGTCGGGGCAGTACGCCGCCAGCAGTTTCTCGACCAGCTTGGTGCTGACGGTGTCGTCGGAAACAGCACCGCCGTTGACGATCACCGTCGGCGTGAAAGGTCTTGGCACCAACTCGATCACCGCCACCAGGTAGTCACCCTGCCAGCGCACCGCGACATGATCGCCGGGCATCACGGTGGCGCCGACCGCAGGCTCCGACGGCGCATCGGGGGTACTGCGGTGGCGGCGCCGCCACGAGAAGATCGCTCGCACCCAACCGGTGAGCCGGTAGCCACGGATGGTGAGCACCGAGAAGATCGCGATCAGCACCGAGAGCGTGATCCCCAGCCACAACAGGTTGAAGTGCAGGCATATCGCGATGCACGCCGGGATCAGCGTGGCCGCCCAGATGGCGTGCCCCGTCGTGAAGCGGAAGCCGAAATGCCGCTGCAGGAAGCTCATTGGCGGCGTCGCAGTGCGCGTCGGGTCATCGCGGCGATTCCGAGAATCAGGGCCAGTGCGGCCCCGGCGACCACCACACCGGTGATCGGGCCACGGTCTGGCGGCGGGATGTACGCCGGCGGTGGAACTTCCTTGACGCGGAACGGTGCCTTCTCCGGACCATTGGGAACCTCCCACGTCAGTGCGGCCACCGGATCGACCACGCCGGCACCGACATAGTTGTCGACGCCGCCGCCGGGATGGCGTGCGGTGGCGGTGATCCGGTTGATCACCTGCGCTGGGGTGAGATCCGGGAAGCGCTGCTTGACCAGCGCCGCCAGACCGGAGACGAAGGCGGCCGAGAACGATGTGCCGTTGAGCGGTACCGGGCCGTCCTCACCGGGGGTGGCATTGATGGGCTGGCCCTCATAGCCGAGTGCGGTGAGGTTCTCGCCGGGAGCCGCCGCGCCCAACCACGGGCCCGACATCGAGAAGTTGCTCGGCTGACCGTTCTGGCCGACGCTGCCGACGGTGAGCACCAGCGGGTCGTACCAGGCCGGGCTGACGATCGTCTGCACGCCCCTCCAGCCGCGGGCATCGGCCGGGAGCGACTGATCCGGCGGCGGGTTCTGGGTGCAGTCCTGACCGGTGTTACCAGCGGCGACCACGATCACCGCGCCCTTGACGTTCACCGCATAGTTGATGGCCGCGCCCAGGCTGGTCTCGTCGATCCGGCGGGTCACCTTGTAGCAGGCAGCCTCACTGATGTTGATCACCTGCGCGCCCAGGTTGGCCGCGTGGACCACCGAGCGGGCCAAACTGCGGATCGAGCCCGCGGTCTGGGTGGAGTTGGGGTCGTTCGGGTCCTGGCGCGAACCCTTGGGCTGGAACGCCACCGACGTCTGACGCAGCGAAATCAGTCGCGCATCGGGGGCCACACCGACGAATCCGTCAGTAGGGGACGGGCGTCCGGCGATGATCGACGCGGTCAGGGTCCCGTGGGCGTCACAGTCCGACATTCCGTTGCCGCCCGCGTCGACGAAATCGCCACCCGGCTCGGCCGGAACCCGGGGTGAACCGTTGACCCCGGTGTCGATCACCGCGACAGTTACGCCGGCGCCGGTTGCGAACTTCTGCGCCTCGGCCAGCTTCAGGTAGTCGGCCGCCCAAGGCTTGTCGGCGAAGTTCGAATTCGGCATGACCGTCGGCGCCGCGCAGATCTTGCGCTGCTCGGTCGGCTGATCAGGACCGGTCTCATCAGGCGGAACGGCCGCGGCATCGATCGCCGGAGGATCGATCGCGAACGCCGGAGGCGCACTGAATAGAGCCAACAAAACTGCCAGCAGCATCACGGCTAAGCGCTGCACGCCTCACACTCCCCCATGACATCGGACATGTCTGCAGTGTGCTGATGCACTTTCAGCAAACAACGTCCAGCCTGTTCGACAATGCATCTTCTCACTTCAAGCCGTCCGGCTATTTGCACGCAGGCAATCATAAGCGTGCCCAGGTGAGGCTGGTAACGCTTTGTGCCCGCAGTGAGCGTTGCACCCTGCAAGGCGGGGCGTGATGGCGTTGCCGCTCGTGAATTTTGCGCACGGAGACGCAGACTCCGCGGGATAACATCTGTGAGCAGGGACAGCCGCGAATCAGTTCGTCGGCGGAGTGATGGGTCAAGCTGGACAGTCGGAGCCAGCGAGGGGGTGCCGGGTTGAGCCGTTCGGTTGAAGTCGTTGTTTCGGAGCTGACTTTGGGAGCGTCACGCCTGCAGGACGCCGCTCAGCGTTTGCAAGATGGCTTGTCAGGTGTAGATCTCGAAACCCGCGAGTTGCTTGGTTCCGGATGGAAAAGCGATGCTGCGTCGGCATTTGGCAATGTTTGGGAGCAATGGCACGGCGGCGCGGGCCAAGTCGTGCGTGGGTTGCAGATGATGTCGCAACTGTTGATGGTCGCCGGTGGTGAGTACGCCAAGACCGATGAGCAGGCGGCCGGGGACATCGGTTCGTCCGGCCAGGCTATCGATGCGGCGGGTGGTGGCGGAGGCGTTACTGAGCCGTCGGGCGATAGGTGGCGATGACGATGCTCATAGTGGATCGGACTCAGCTGGAATCGGCTGCGAATCACATGGCGGCGTTTGGACGTGTGGTCGACGAGTGCCTGGAAGGCGTCGAGCAGACGATGGCGGTGTTGCGGTCGTCATGGCATGGGGATGGATCTGATGCGCAGGCGCAAGCCCAGCAGCAATGGAAGGACGGTGCCGAACAGATGAAGACGGCATTGTCGGCTTTGCAGCAGAACCTGGAGGCGGCGCACAAGAACTACTCCGAGGCCGTCGACAAGAACGGTCGCATGTGGCAGGTGTGACGGCTACCGGTGGTGGGCCGGGGGCCTCAGGCGGCCGGTTCGAGGTCGATCCGGATGCGCTAATCCGTGACGGTCGGGAATTAGGGTCGCTTGGGACTCAGCTGGGAATGCTCTCGGACTCTCTGGGTGCGGCCCTGTCAGACGGGATTGCATCGGGCACCGATCCAGCCGGCGCGAACTTCGGGCTTACCTACGGGGATTTGGCGCAGAACTTCGCCAACTACCTGGCTATGGCGGCAAATGCGTCGAAGTCGGTGGGCTACATGTTGGAGGCCACGGGCTTCAACTACAAGAACGCCGACGCAGCCTCGACCGTGGGCGGGGCTGGTGCGTCCGGTGGCGTCGGCGACCTACCGGATACGACGACGGCTGCAGATTCGTCGCTGGGGCCGAGTGTGACCAGGATCCCGCCTCCAGGCGTGTGGCGCCTGGTCGAACCGCTCGTGCCGTTTCCGTGGCCCTCCGGAGTTCCCGCATTGATGCGTGTCACCGCGGCACAGTGGGAAAATTACGCCAACGGGTTTGTGGCGGTCCAGGAGCAAGTCGATGGGGTGAAAACCGCTGTATCAGTTCACGTTCGACACGTTGCTGAGGCGCCAAAGATCAATGAGGCAATGCAGGCCCTGCATGACGGGGTGGCGCACCTGGCAGAGCTGGCGTCGGATACCGCGGACGTCGTAAAGGGCTTCGCCACGGGCGTCCAGGAGGCTCAAGATGCGATGCGTCGGCTTCTGGACAGAGTCTCGTCGTCGAGTGGGTTGATCGACACCGTCAAAGGCATCTTCACCGGTGACGGGGCGAAGGTGCTTCGCGAGATTGCTGACGATGTGGGCGCCGTGTTGAAGTATCTGCAAAGCCAGGTGAAGGCGTTTGTCGGGCTCCTCGAACAGCTCGCCCAAGCCCTTGGTGATGCGATGACCGGGTTGCAGAAATGGGTGAGGCCAAAGCTGGAAGCGGTGTTCGGGGAGAAGGCGGGCCGAGAGTTTGCCGCTCACTTCACGTTGTTGAGCGACATGAACGTAGGTATGACCACGGGCCTGATCCATGCGGTGTCGGGGGCGGTGGCTATGGCGGACCCCGACACATGGAAGGGCATGTACGAGGTCGGGATGTCGGTGCTGGCCGACCCCTCGAAGTTGGACGACGTGTTGTTGACGATGAGCAAGGAGTTCGGCGCGTATGACGCCCTGAATAGTGACCACCCCGGCCGGGGCATCGGAGAGGCTGGGTTCAACGTCGTTTCGTCATTGAATCCTAGTGGTGCGGCATCAAAGGCTGGGCTGGCGGGCAAGGTTGCGAAGGGGATCAAGGGGCTCGGCGAAGACGGAAACCTCAGCAAGCTAGGCGATTTGGCCAAGCTAGGGTCCGGCAACGGCAAGCTGGACGGATTGGTCAGTCACCCCGGGACCAAGCCTCCCGAAGTGCCGGAGTTCGCGTCAGCGCCCCGCATCCCTGAGTCAGTAATCGGTCCAAAGGGGCCCGACGGCCATGGCGCCCCGGTGGGTCGGCCAGGCCCCGACGGACTCGCGGGTCCCGCCGAGTCCCCGGCTCCCCGTAGCTATCACGGAGGCGGTGGTGACGATCGACCGGGCGGCGCAACCGGGTCGTCAGAACCCGGGCCGCCCCATCGGGCTGACTCACCACATTCGACTAAGCCGTCGACCTCAATCATGTGCCGTCCTCCGCTGGGTCGGCGGCGCCAAGTATCAACCATGTGCCTGAATCATCCAGTCCCGCACGCACTCCCGAAAATGGTGTGACTCCGCAGAATCCTGACCCGCCTGTCAACAACTACACGCCGATTGAGAACCCCCGACCAGATTCTGGTGAGCGTGGTCGAGGTCCGGATGAATCTGTGAACACGCATGCTGAAGACCATCCTGGCCACACGCCGGCTTCGGATCAGCCAACTGGTCGAAGTGATCCATCGGGATCAGGCACCCGGGGTGGCCAGGACGATTCGGGGCGTGGCGATGTTCCGGCGGACATCGGCGACAGTTCCCCAGACGGACCGGGCGTGGACGCGATCGGTCCTGACAATCGATACAAAATGAGTGGTCATGGGGACTACTTCGAAGTGAATGGAACTGTGCGTGTGCCAGAAGGTACATCCATCACTACATACGCCGAACACGGGTCTCCGATAACCGGGGCACTCGGTAATCTCATCGAAACCGGCGGAGATACATCGAGGGTCTATTCTCGAACGTTCTATGCGGGTGAAGAAATTCCGAATTACACGCTGTTTCCACCACGAGAGCTCAATATAATAGGAACGCCCCACACGGTTGATAGGGCAACTTTGTTGAGTGATCTGCTAGGGCCAAACATGGGTAGCGTTGATTTCGCGGCATGCCTAGGTGAGTGGAACAACAAGGTGTTCGACGTGGATGTTATATATGACGCGGTGACTAGTACGCCAGTTCATACTTACGATAGGCCGATAATTCATGTGGATGAGTACGATGATTGGTAAGGCTTGCCAAATATCGTTGTAGGTACCACGCAGTCGATCTAACAACTAGACGATAGAAATCTACATAGTGAAAGGCTGGGTATGTAACATGGATGGTAGGGATCGCATCGAACTCCTGGTTGCGGTTGCTGCTCGAAACGACAGTGGCGACTCGCGCGTTGCGCTTTTCCGCGCGTTGGATGGTGTCGAGTTGTTCTACGTGGCAAATGAGGTCGTGGTCGATGGTCGACCTATGAGATCGACTCCGCTGCGTAAACTTGGTGACGGCAGTTCCGCCATGGTCGTTTACACCTCTAAAGGGCATCGCGACTTGCCCCCGGCAATTGCAGGTGCTGACTGGTCGACTGTGCTCAAGATCGCTCATGACTCGGTGCGCGCAGACTGGCTCGTGATTGTCAGCCGCAACAACGAGACAGTAGCAATCGCACGAGATCAGCTACCCATTATCTCGGCAGAATTACTGGACTCGACGGCCGATTCGTCAGTCCTGAATTCGACAACCTCCGATGAATTGGAAGCCGCAATCTCGAATGCGGTCGAAGAGCACTCCGAGGATCGATTCGAAACAGCGTTGGCGCAGCTGCGCGGGCGTGAGGTGTACGTGCATCTGACAGATAGCGTTTCTGAAGATGGGCGGTCCGCATTACTCACGTCAGCGGCCGGCGGTATCGACGGGTGGGTCTTGACCTACACAACGCGGATGCGACCTGGCATAAAATATGGCGGTCTCGTATGGGAAGAACTCGTGAGAATGATCAAGAACAACGCGGGGATGCCCGGAGTTCGGATTGTCAACGATGCTGATGACTGGATAATCCTCGGCCGGGATGTCATTTGATGGGATTTGAGTACGAAACTCAGTGTTGCGAACCGAGGGGATCTGACCTGCTCACTTTTCGAGAGTATCGCCGCAACGAGACATTTGACATGACTTAGGGGTCTCCGGAGGAAACGTAACCGTGGCAGGTGAGTCGTGGCGCCGCGCCATCGATATGAGTATTTATGCGCCATTATTTATCGAAAATCTTGATCGTGAGACCTATCAGACACAAGCTTTGCACGCGTGTGCGTCGTAGTTGTTGACGGCAAGAACCCGCGAGCAGGGATCATCAAAGAAGAACCGCATACTCAGCCGTCGAAGCGCCGGTATCGCCCCCGACGTCAGCCGGTCTGACCGGCGTGCCGTGCGATAAGTGCCAGCTCCGCTTCGCCGGCCTGCTCCGGCGTCGCGAACGGCATATTGGTCGCTACGAAATCCCGTGCTTCGTGCAGGGCCATGCCCTGCTCGATGAGCATGTTCACCACACCGATGTGCATTACTGCTGTCGCGCGCTTGGCGGCCACCCCGGCCACGAACCGGACCTCGTCGGCCAGTTGAGCTTCGGTTAGGGCGGTCACCTTCGGGTCCAGGTCCACTTGGGCGACGGAACCATTCAGGTATGCGGCGACGATGACGGTGCCTGGAGGATTGATGGCCTGGACTACCGGGATCTGCTCTTGGTCCCCAGGTTCGGCCTCGCCATCGTAGGCACCGAAGCCGTCGTCCTCGGCTTCCTCGACTGCGTGGCTGGTGAGGTCATGGACAGCGTCGAGGCCGCTGTCGTGCGCCGTGTCCTGGTCGGCGTCGTCCCCCGCATAGTCCGGCAGGGCATCGAGTCCCGACACATCGTCGCCGAACACCGGGGTGTCGAAGTCGAGCGCGTCGAGGCCGTTCTCGTCGGCGTCGTCATCGTCCCAGTCGTCGGAACCGTGAGGCGTCATGTGTTAGTCATACCTGTTTCGGGTCAGTCAACGAACATGCGGTCAGCAGATCAACGCGGGTGCATCTCCTTGCCGATGTCTGCCCCAGCTTGGGTGTCTGTCTGGTCGTACTGCGCTGCGGAGATGTTCAGTTTCTCCGACATGTCCTGTGAAACGGATGCCATCGCCGCACACGCGGCCTCGCGAGCGCTGTTCGCAAATTCTAGGGCCGTGATGCTCACAGCGCAGATCGGACCATGGTTCACCAGCATGGACGCGCTGACGCCGCCGGTGATCTCGGCGTTCAACTCGATATACCGCTGTGCCGTCTTCTGGTCGTCGGACAGCTGACGAACATGTGAAGAAGTGACTCCCAGCATCCCATCAGACATTGATCGACCCCTCCCCGGTACCTGTGGCTGAGCCACCGGACGGAGACCATGGCTTCGACGTCGTACTTCCGCCTGGCGGTGACACGGACACTGGTGGCGCTCCCGTGGGCTTAGCGCCGGCGGCTACCTCGTGGTAGGCGCTGGCTGCTCGCCGGAACTTCTGCGCATTCGCCAACGTCAGGGACTCCATGGTCCCAAACGCCCCCAACGCGATCGGCATTGATCCCGCGACTGCGCCAATCTCGAACGCCATCTGGTTCGCCGGACCCGTCGGCGGGATCTTTCCGATGACAATCGCTATAGGAATCATGAAGGTCAGCGACGTCGCGACAATTTCGAGGGCTTTGCGTGTGTTTCCGATCTGCTCGGCCTCGTTGGCGACGATGCCCTTTACCTCCGTGTCGATTTTGCTCATCTGCGCGGCACGGTCCTGCTGCTGCTCGTTCTCGGCGGAGTATGCATTTGCTCCGCGGCCATGCCACTGTTCGGTGGGCGTTGCCCGCTTAAGGGTGTCTGAGATCGCTGTGAAACCGTGTGCGCCCTTCGCGAACCGATCGCCGGTCTCCGGATCGCCCACTCCGCACATCAACTGCATCCCATTAAGCGCAAGAAGGGCCGCGCCGATGATGGGTGTCCCGATGCCCGGAATTCTTTTCGTGGGTGAGCTGTACGAGCTGAAGCTGGTAGGCGTAACCCCGAAGAGTTTGTCCGCACCAATCTCGCCGGCCATCTGGGCTGCGCCTATGCCGTCTGCCACAAATCCAAGTTTGGCGAGGCGCGCATCCCCCAGATTCTCTGAATCCTTCGCGTCCAAATGCTCTAAAAAACCCTTGCCGGCGAAGGTGATTTCTACGACCTGCTTGGCCTGCTCCAGCTTCATTGATCTCCTATCCCCAGCCTTTCGCCAGCCTAACAGCGTGATTGAGATCGTCGGTGCACGAATTTGGGCGGTTGGTGTACTGCCCCGACGACTACGTCTACTGGGGCGACGCTGCGTGGTTACACTGCGAGCATGCTGGTTCTGAGGGGAGGTTCTATCCCGCTGTCCGGACGTAGTTGGCCGGACACTCCACAAGAAGCACTGGCTCGTGTGATCTTCCTAGTCATCTTGGCGGCGGTGGTTGTGCCGGCTGTGTGCTGGGTCTGGTGGTGGTTCAATACGAATCGGCCGACGGCCTGCCGGCGGCGTTTGGAGAAGGAATCGGCGGATTTCCGCGCCCGCTGGCCCGCCGATCAATTAGGGCGCGCGCCCTATGGAGAGTTGGACAAGGAAGCCCAACGGTGTTGGCTATTGGTTCTTCTACTCGAGGAGCGCAAGTATGACATCACCGGAACCGAAGTGTTCTCGAGAGACATTGATGCCGTGCGCCACTGGATAAGTATGGTTGTTACGGCATTGAATGCGGCCGCTGCCCGAGATCGGCAGGATTTCATTGCGCGGGATTTCGGGTGACAGCGAGCGCCACCTTCGACGTTGGTTCCTTCATCGAGGGGGCGGTTCCCTTTGCCATTATTGGGCTGGCAACCATTATCGGAAGTGCGACATTCTTCTTTGGGCTCGATTGGTACAGCAGAAAGGCGTCGTATCGCGAGCTTGCCCAGTTGTATGCACACTCATCGGCATTCTGGGCGCGCTGGCCGGGGGACCGGCTTTGGTCGGCGCCCTACGATGAGTTGGCCGCTGAAGCGAACAGGTGTGACGAACTCATCCGGAGCGTGGGCGACAAGCGGCTACACGTGGGTAGGAAAAAGGGGCCGGCGAAGAAGCAGGCCGAAGGCCTGCGGGCTGAGTTCCGCGAGCAGATTGACCGCGAAGTTGCTTACTACCAAGGCATGCTTGCCGCGGTGGGCAACGCGATGAACTACGCAGTCTCGCAAGGCCGGGGCCCGCGGTAACCGCCCTCCAGAGCGCGAATTCCTCTGTAGATCAACTGAGATGCGATCACGAACGATGTGATTCCAATGAGGGTGTGGACCTCAGCTACGCGTCCAAATCCTGCTCCACCAAACCAGCCACAGTGGACAACGCATCGGCGTCGTCGGAGTCCACAGTCACCTGAGCGCCTTTGGCCGCACCTAGCGTCATGATCATCAGGGCCGAGCCGGCGTCGACGGGTTCGCCGCCATCGACGGACAGGGTGACGGGCACACCGGCGTTGACCACGGCCTCGGCGATGATCGCAGCGGGGCGGGCATGGAGGCCGATGGCCGAACCGACGGTGACAGTCTTGCTGGGCATTGTTTCTCCTTAGGTGGTGGCCAGCGCCGGAGTTTCCGGCGTGGTGACGGTGAGTTTGGCGAATTGCTTGGCCGTGATGACGGCCAGGGCGCTGACGACGGTGCCGGCAGCCAGGGCGACCAGGAACCACAGCAGGTTGCCGATCGCGAAGAACACGAAGATGCCGCCGTGCGGCGCCTTGA
This sequence comes from Mycobacterium sp. DL440, assembly GCF_011745145.1. Lineage (NCBI taxonomy): Bacteria > Bacillati > Actinomycetota > Actinomycetes > Mycobacteriales > Mycobacteriaceae > Mycobacterium > Mycobacterium sp. DL440. Next base: position 5,348,137 of record NZ_CP050191.1, read on the forward strand.
GCGTGACATCGAAGGCCATGACCAGCCCGCCGGTGACGGCGCCGCCGAGCATCATCGACGGGATCACCCGCAGCGGATCCGCTGCGGCAAACGGAATGGCGCCTTCGGAGATGAAGGACGCGCCCAATAGCCATGCAGCGCGGCCATTCTCACGCTCGGGCTCGGTGAAGAGTACCGGCCGCAGCGTCGACGCCAGTGCCATCGCGAGCGGCGGCACCATGCCGGCGGCCATCACCGCGGCCATGATGCGCAGTGTCGCGGGGTCGGCGACGTTGAGGCCCGCGGTCGCAAATGCGTACGCCGCCTTGTTGACCGGACCGCCGAGGTCAAAGCACATCATCAGGCCGAGGATGACACCGAGGATGACGACAGAGGTTCCGGTCATGCCGCTCAGCCAGTTGGTCAGGCCGGTGGTCAGCGCGGCAAGTGGCCGGCCGAGCAACAGAAACATCAGCAGGCCGACGATCAACGACGCGCCGAGCGGGATCACCACCACAGGCATCAGCCCCCGGAACCACTGTGGCACCTTGAAAGAACTGATCCAGTGCGCGGCAAACCCGGCGATCAGGCCGCCGACGATGCCGCCGATGAACCCGCCGCCGACGAACACCGCCACCGCTCCAGCGGTGAAACCCGGTGCGATGCCGGGCCGGTCGGCGATCGCGAACGAGATGTATCCGGCCAGCGCAGGTACCAGGAACATGAAGGCCAGCCCGCCGAGCGTGAAGAGCACCGCCCCGAGATACTGCGTCAAGCCGCCGGGCGGCAGGTCGGCCAGGGTATTGGTGACGGCGATGTGGTGGCCCAGCGAGTTCATGCCGTAGGCGAGCGGGCCGGGTTGTCCCTCGGGAGTGTTGCCGATGTCGTAGCCGGCGAACAGAAAGCCCAGCGCGATGAGCAGACCGCCCGCGGCGACGAACGGGATCATGTAGCTCACGCCGGTGAGCAGGATCTGCCGGATGCGGGTGCCCCAGCTCACGTCGCCCGAACCGGCCGCTACAGCGGCGGCGTCCACTGAGCCCGTCACCCGTGCGGCGTTGGGATTGCTTGCCGCACCGATGGCTTCAGCCACCATGACGGCGGGCTCGTTGATGGCGCGTTTGACGCCGGACGCGATGACGGGTTTGCCCGCGAATCGCTGCTTGTCCTTGACGCCGACATCGGTGGCGAAGATGACCGCATCGGCCGCAGCGATCGTCGCCGCGGACAGCGGCGTGCTGCCCGCGGACCCCTGGGTTTCGACCGTCAATGCAACCCCGGCCTCCTCGGCGGCCTGTTTGAGCGCGTCGGCCGCCATGTAGGTGTGGGCAATGCCGGTGGGGCAGGCCGTGATCGCGACGATCGACACCGCCTTGACGGGTTCAGGAGCGGGCTCAGAAGCGGCCTCACCAGCAGAAGCAGCAGGCGCCGGGTTCACAACATCATCGACGAGCGTCACTACCTCGTCGACACTCGCGGCCTCCCGCAGCGATGCCACGAAGTCCTTGCGGACGAGTGCCCGGGCCAGGCTGGACAGCAGTTTCATATGTTCGGCGCCACCGGATTCCGGCGCGGCGATCAGGAACACCAGATCCGCTGGTCCGTCGGGAGCCCCGAAGTCGACCTTGGGGGCGAGCCGGGCGAAGCCGATCGTCGGGGTGTCGACGTAGGGCGAGCGGCAGTGCGGGATCGCGATCCCGCCGGGCAGGCCCGTGGCGGACTGCGCCTCACGGGCCATCGCGGCGCCCACCAGCCCGTCGGTGTCGCTGGTGCGGCCCGCCTCGGCGAGCGCCCCCACCAGACGGTCGATGACGGCCTCTTTGTCGCCGCCCGCATCGACGTCGAGCAGGACGAGGCCTGGGGTGATGATCGGTTGAGTCATAGCGGCACCTTCAAGGGGTGGGTACGGGCTGCGTCGAGGTTGAGCTGGGCGGGTGTGGGCAGCGCCGATCCGGGGAGTGCCGCGGCGGCACTGCCGTAGGCGACGGCCATCTGCAATCGTTGCGGGGCTTCGGCACCGGAGACGGCGGCGCGAAGGTAGCCGGCCAGCGACGCATCGCCCGCTCCGACGGTGCTGCGCGGAACGATTGGCGGCGGCGTGGCCAGCCAGGCGCCGGCGCCGTCCACCAGGACTGCGCCGGCAGCGCCGAGCGTGGCCAGTACCGCACCGACGCCCCGTGCGACGAGACCAAGAGCGGCGGTCACCACGGGCGACACATCGCCCTCAGCCGCAGCGGTTTCCAGCGCCAAGGCCGATACCCCGGCCAGCTCGGCCAGCTCTTCCGCGTTGGGTTTGATCAGATCGGGCGCGGCCGTCGAGAACCCGGCAGCCAACGCGACCGACGGTGCCTCGGAGGTATCGACGGCAACGCGGCAGTCCAACGGCGCCAGCAGGGCGACCACGTCGGCATACCAGCTGACTGGAACTTCGGGCGGCAACGATCCCGACAGCACCACCCAGGACGCATCCTGTGCCTTGGCCAGGACGCAGCGGGTGAGCGCGGAGAGTGCTTCAGCGTCCACCACAGCGCCGCGCTCGTTGAGTTTGGTTGTGGTGCCATCGGATTCGGTGATGGCGAGGTTGGTGCGGACGGGTTCGGCGATCCGCACACCGACAAACGGCACACCCAGGCCCCGCAGCCCGGCGAGCAGCGGATCGCCGTCCCCGGCGGGCAGCACCGCCTCGGCGGCCACGCCGGCCAGGGTCAACGCGCGGGCCACGTTGATGCCCTTGCCGCCCGGTTCGACGGTGACGGAATCGATGCGCTGCACCGCTCCGCGCGTCAACGGCGATCCCAAGGTGAGGGTGCGGTCCAGGCTGGGGTTCGGGGTGACGGTGATGATCATGCGATCACTACCTCGACGCCGCGTTCGGTGAGCAGTGCCCGGTCGGCATCGGAGATCTCGCTGTCGGTGACCAGGGTGTCCACGCTGTCCATGGGGGCGAAGCTGACGAAGTCCTCTTGACCGACCTTCGATGAGTCTGCGACCACCACAACGTAATTGGCGGCCTGCACCATGGCTCGCTTGACGGCAGCTTCCTCGGTGTCCGGGGTTGAGAGTCCGTGTCGCACGCTGATGGCGTTGGTGCCGATGAACGCGATGTCCACCCGCAAGGTTTCGAGTACGCGCAGCACCTGCTCGCCGACGGCGGCCTGGGTGAGGCCGCGGACCCGTCCGCCGAGCAACTGCAGGGTGACGGTCGGCACGGCGGCGAGGAGGCCGGCGATCGGCACGGAGTTGGTCACCACGGTGAGCTCGCGGTCCGTCGGCAATTGCGCGGCAACGCGCGCCGTGGTGGTGCCGGCATCGAGCAGCACGCTGGCGCCGCTGAGGGGGAAGAAGTCGACCGCGGCCGCGGCGATCGCATCCTTCTGTGCGGCGCGGGTGGTGTCGCGCTCGCCGACGCCGGCTTCCACGAGGTGCAGCGTCCGGGTCGGTACGGCCCCGCCGTGCACGCGGCGCACCACGCCGGCCTTGTCGAGCACCGCGAGATCGCGTCGGACCGTCTCGGTGGTGACGTCGTAGGTCTGCGCCAGTTCCGCGACGGAGGCGCGGCCCTTGCTCATGACCAGCGCGGCGATGGCCTGCTGGCGCTCCTCGGCGTACATGACCCTCCGTTTGTGTGGATTCAAACGCGATGAAATGTTGATATATGTTGTTTTACGCTTGACTGTGTTGACTTGTCAATCGATTCTTGTAATCTGTCTCACATGAGCGCTACATCGTCGGTTGCCTCACCCACTGTCCTTCGTGGGGTGCCCGTGGTTCCGGGTGTGCAGTACGCACCGGTGATCCGGGCCAGCAGGCTTCCGGAACTCCAGATACCTGCCGCAGATATCGATGAGGCGGACCGGGCGGCCGAGGCGGGGCGGTTCGCAGCCGCGGCGACGGCTGTCGCCACCCGGCTGCGGGACCGGGCCGCGCACGCCACGGGTGCGGCGTCGGAGGTTCTCGCCGCCACCGCGATGCTTGCCCAGGATCGGGCCTGGCTGGGGGCCGCCGAGAAACGCATCGCCGCCGGTGCCCCGGCGGTACGTGCCACTACAGAGGCCGTCGACCAGTTTGTGGATCTGTTCACGCAGCTCGGCGGGCTGATGGCCGAACGCGTCACCGATCTGCGCGACATCCGCGACCGGGTCATCGCCGAGCTGTCCGGACTGCCGGAACCTGGTGTGCCGCTTCCGGATATCCCGTCGATCCTGTGCGCCGAAGATCTGGCACCCGCCGACACCGCGGGCCTCGACCCGCAGCTGGTGGTCGGGCTGGCCACTACGCTGGGCGGGCCGACCAGCCACACCGCGATCATTGCGCGTCAGCTGGGGATTCCCTGCGTCGTGGCGGTCGGCGGGCTCGATGCCGTCGCCGCCGGCGTCATGGTTCTGCTCGACGGCACCGCGGGCACGCTGACCGCCGATCCCGATGCCTCGCAGGCCGCCGCCGCGGTGGCCGCCGCGCAACGGGATGCCCTGGCAGCCCGGCAATGGAAAGGCCCGGGTGCGACCGCAGACGGTCACAGTGTCGCGATCCTGGCGAACGTGCAGGACGGTGCCGCCGCCCGCGCGGCTCGCGAAACCCCCGCCGAGGGCGTCGGGCTGTTCCGCACGGAGCTGTGTTTCCTCAACCGGGACACCGAGCCGACCGTCGACGAACAGGCCGAGATCTACGGCGAGGTGCTCGAAGCGTTCGCCGGGCAGAAGGTGGTGGTCCGCACCCTGGATGCGGGCTCGGATAAGCCGTTGAAGTTCGCGGGTCATCCGGAGGAGGCCAACCCGGCACTGGGCGTGCGCGGTATCCGCATCGCCGAGGGCAATCCCGGTCTGCTGGACCGTCAGCTCGCATCGATCGGCGCGGCTGCCAAGAAAACCGGCAACCCGCCGTGGGTGATGGCGCCGATGATCGCTACCGCAGCCGAGGCGAAAAGCTTTGCCGATCAAGCACGTTCGTACGGGCTCACGCCCGGCGTGATGATCGAGGTGCCCGCCGCGGCACTGTTGGCCGACAAGATTCTCCAGCATGTCGACTTCCTGTCGATCGGCACCAACGACCTTGCCCAGTACACGATGGCCGCCGATCGGATGTCGGCCGATCTGGCTGCTCTCACCGATCCGTGGCAGCCGGCGGTGCTGGCACTGGTGGCGATGACTGCGCGGGCCGGTGCGGCGGCAGGTAAGCCGGTCGGGGTGTGTGGTGAGGCGGCGGCCGACCCGCTGTTGGCCGCGGTGCTGGTGGGGCTTGGGGTGACGTCGTTGTCGATGGCGCCGGCCGCGATCTCGGCGGTGGGTGCGAAGCTTGCGCAGGCGACGCTGGAGCAGTGCCGCGCCGCGGCCGAGGCGGTCCTGGCCACGGCCACCGCGGCGGATGCCCGGGCGGCCGCGATGGCCCACCTGTAACCCGCGAGCAGACGCTGCGGTACCCGAAAACCCGCAGTTCCGGGTGCCTAACTGTCTGCTCGCGGGAGGGAAAGGGACCGCCCTGGGAATAATCGGACCGCAGTCCGGTTATAGCTGGCGTCAGACTACACAAATAGGAGGTAGGAGATGCCAGCCATCACCGCAGACACCTTGACCCTGCCCCGTATCGCGGCAGCTCAGGCGTCGGAGACCGAACGCCCGGTCCGCTCGATCACCACCGGCCCGCGTGGATTCGAGGGCGAGGGATTCCCCGTCGTCCGCGCATTCGGTGGAGTCAGCGCCGCCGACCTCGACCCGTTCGTGCACATGGACCAGATGGGTGAGGTGGAGTACCAGCCCGGCGAGCCGCGAGGCACCGATTGGCACCCGCACCGCGGCTTCGAAACCGTCACCTACATGATCGACGGCCGATTCGCCCACCAGGATTCACACGGTGGCGGTGGCCTGATTACGGACGGCGCCACCCAGTGGATGACCGCCGGATCGGGCATCCTGCACATCGAAACTCCGCCGGCCGAACTGGTCGAGAATGGCGGTACGTTCCACGGCATCCAGCTGTGGGTGAACCTGCCCAAGAAGGACAAGTTCGCGACGCCGCGTTACCAGGCCATCGAGGGTCCCGACGCCAAGCTGCTGTCGTCCCAGGACGGCGGGTCATTGGTCCGCATCATCGCCGGCGAGATCGACGGCAAGCAGGGCCCGGGCAGCACGCACACCCCGATCACCCTGGCGCACGCCACGATTGAACCGGGTGCCCAGCTCAACTTGCCGTGGAACCGCGATTTCAACGCGCTGGTGTACGTACTGAGCGGACGCGGCAGCGTCGGTCCGGTCGGCCACCCGATCCATCAGGGTCAGCTGGCGGTACTCGGCCCGGGTGACCGGATCACTGTGTCGGCCGAGGGAACTCAGGATTCGCACCGGCCCGCCATGGAGATTCTGCTGCTGGGCGGCAGGCCGATCCGGGAACCGGTCTTCCACTACGGCCCGTTCGTGATGAACTCGAAGTCCGAGCTCATCGAGGCGCTGGAGGATTACCAGGCAGGCAAGTTCGGCCAGATTCCGCCGAATGCGCTGATGCCGCATCGGCCACTGAACTGACGCATCAATTCACGGACTCGGCGGGCTGCGGGTACAGCAACTCCAGCTCGCCGAGATGCGCTGCAGCCGCCACCAGCGGCAGAGCCGCCGAGACCGCCAGGTCGGTCCCGGTGGCTTCGGCGCGCAGTGACACCACGAAACTCTCCCCGATCGGTACCAACGCCGACGTGCTGTCCTTGCCGGCGAGCCGGGCGCAGATCGCCGCGGCATGCTCCTCGATCACCGAACGGGTCTGCGGATAGACCCCCAGCGGGGGCGGTACCACGTCGGCGATCAGCTCGGCTGCCGCCCGGACCCGGATGGCCCGGTTAGCCGCCCGTACCACCGGAGCGCGCTGGTCGGAAGGACCCCCGCTTTCCGAAAGATATTGCCGGACAGCGTCATCGAGGGTGCGGGTGACGGTCAGAGTGTCGTGACTCAAGGCGATGACGCGGTTGGTGGCCTCCTCGGAGGCGCCCCGGGTGACCCGTTGTACGGCCGCTGTGAGGAACCGCGCACCCGCTTCGCGGGCTCGGTCGAGCGCTTTCGACACCGATGCCTTGGCACCTCGTGGCCACAACAGCACCGACGCCACGATCCCCACGAGTGCGCCGACCAGGACATCCTCGACCCGGACCAGTCCCACCCGCCACCCGGTCGGTGCGATCAGGTTGAAGTTGATCAGCACCATCATCGTGAACGCCGCCTGCCCGGCGATGAACGATCCGACCTTGGGCACATAGGCCGATCCGAATGCCACGAGCGGCAAGATAATCCACATCACCACCGGGTCCACGCCGACGAACTCGATGAGCACCGCGCCGAGGATGAAACCGATCGTCGTTCCTGCCACCGCCCGCAGCACGCGTGTCCCGGTGTCCAGGGCGCTGCTGCGAAGCACCGACATCACCCCCAGCACCACCCAGAACCCGTGCTGTACCGGGAACAGGTGGGTGACCGCCACTGCGAGGGCCAGCCCCAGCCCGGTGCGCAGGCTGTTGCGCAGCACCACCGCGCGGGCGGCCACCAGGCCTCGGGTGATGGCGGCGACCGCGACGGTCTCGGGCATAACCCAGTCCGCGGCACCGGTTTCGGGCAAACGCCGGCCCAGTACCCGCGCCCACACCGGCCGGGCATCGGCCAGTGCGGCGTTTCCGATCACCCGTCCGGTGACCGAGATGGTGGCTGAGATGGTGCGACGGATCAGCAGGGCACGACCGACCTCGGCCGCCGCTGCGTCGTCGTCCATCGCGAGAATCTGGGTGACGTCTTGGCGGTAACTGCCCTGCGCCACGGTGCGTTGCTCAGCCAGGGCGGCGCGGAGATCGGTCTCGCGCGCTGCCCGCTCGGCCCGGTCGGGAACCTTCAGCAGCGCGGCGCTATCGCGCAGTACGCGCACCGTGGGGCCCCGCATGGCGCCGAGCAGTTCCCCGGTGTCATCGGTGACCTGGTCGCAGATCCAGCCGAGATCGTCGACGACGCGGACCAGGGCCCGGCTGCCTGCGCTGAGGGCGACGGGGCGGTAGTCCGCGCCGAGGAAGCTCTCGTACAGCGCGTTCATCGCTCGGGTGACGTCGCGGGCCGAGGCCTGGCCCTCGAGCCGGTCGGCCAGCAGCCGGCACACTCGGGCCGCGTCGCGGCGCAGCTCGTCGTGATGGCGGGGAGCAAAGAGGAACAGGGCCGCCGGCACGCAGATCACGAGCGCGATCAGCCAGCCCAGTAGCCGGTCGGGAATCGGGCCGACGGGCGTGCACAGCGGCAGCACGAAAAGCAACAGCGTGGCGCGCTGCCCGGCGGCGACGATCTCGCTGAGCACTCCGGAGAACGACACCACCATGCCGACGACGAACATCGCCGCCACGCTCAGCCAGGGATGCGGGGCCAGCACGGTACCCAGCACGATCAACACCACGCCGTTGACGGCCAGGCCGCCGTAGGCCAGCGCGCGGGCCGGTCGGTTGCCCGGGAAGTCGACCGTGATGAGCAGGGAGACCGCTCCGAAGATCGCGAACAGCGGAGTCTGGGAGTCGCCGCCGACGGCGAAGCCGACCGCGGCGGCGACGGGCAGGACGATGGCGGCCCGCACCGCGCGGCGCAGCGCGTCGTAATCGGGATCCTTGTCGCGCAGGCGGTCAGCTGCCCGGTGCCAGATCTCGGCCGGGGTCAGCATGATCGCCGATGTTAGACCGGTTGATCCGATCCGGCGCCCGGAGTGAACCGGCCCGATTCCAGCGCGTCGCGCATCTGGCCGGTGATCCACTGCAGGGCATCGGTGTCGCGCGGCAGGGTGCTCTGTTCGAAACCGACGATCAGATAGACGCCCCAAGCCGCGAAGTACCGGGCGTTGCGCTCATCGCCGATGAGCTCGAGGGCGGATTCGAAGAGAAGGTCGAAGCGCACCTGATCGACCATCGCCTGGACGGTGTAGACGTCGGGGTCCAGCGAGCTCCACACCCGGATCGCCGCCTCGGCGCCGTAGGGCAGGTCCAGTGTCTCGCCGATCAGGGTCTCGATGCGGTGGTGCGGATCCTCGTCGGCACGCACCATCTCGACCACTCGCAAGGTGCGGGCCTCCTGCCAGTGCGCGATCAATTCCTTCGTGTAGGAAGCCCAGTTGGGGAAGTAGTGATAGAACGACCCGGTTGTGACGCCCAGCCGGTTGCACACCTCGGCCAATTTGAGGCCGCCGTATCCGCGATCGGACAACACGTCCAGGCCGGTTTCGAAGTACGACTCCCGTGAAACAACCCCCGCCATGGGGGACCACGCTAGTTCGTCGTCAGCTTTTTGGGCGCGGCGGGCTTTGCTGGTCAGCCGCATTTAACGCACACAAACGTGACAGCATCGGGACTCCCAGGTGACGTGTGGCACAATTTGACTGTGGCCCACACAGCGAGCCGAGGTCCGGGACGTCCTCCCGCAGCAAAGGCGGCGGAGACGCGTGAGCGCATCGTGCGTGCTGCCCGTGAAGTTTTCAGCGAACTTGGCTACGACGCAGCTACATTTCAGGCAATCGCGATTCGCGCCGATCTCACCCGTCCGGCAATCAACCACTACTTCAGCAGCAAACGTGTCCTGTACCGCGACGTGGTCGAGCAGACCAACACGAAGGTGATCGCCGCGGGCATTGCCAAGGCGCGGGAAGCCACCAGCCTGCTGAACCGGATTTCAGCGTTCTTCGCCGCGGCGATGGATGCCGAGTCCACCGACCGGTCGGCGGCCGCGTTCCTGGTGACCTCCGTGCTGGAAGCGCAGCGCCATCCCGAGCTCGTCTCCGAGGAGCACGACGCATTGCGTAGCTCGCGGGAGTTCGTCAAGTGGGCGGTCGACGAGGCGATCGCAGCCGGGGAGCTGACCACCGACACCGACATCCCGGCCATCGTGGAGATGCTGGTGGCGGTGATGTGGGGGATGGGCTTTTATGCCGGCTACGTGGGGCAGCGTGACGAGGTGGCCGTCATCGTCGACAAGTTCGAGCTGCTGATGGCGAACAAGCTCTGGCAACTGCGCGATTGAGGCGTCGGCGCCGTGAGGTGCCCCACATCACCGCATAGCCTGCCTAACTTAGTCGGTAGCATTGTTTGGCAAATGACTGATCTGAGCGATGTACGGCCGGGTCGGGCCGAAGGCGACAGTTGGGACATCACCGAGAGCGTCGGGGCGACCGCGCTGGGGGTGGCTGCCTCCCGTGCTGCCGAGACGGCGCAACCCGAACCCCTGGTTCGCGACGAGTTCGCCTTCCTGCTGGTGGCGGCCGCCGGTCCGGCGTGGGCGCAGTTGGCCGGTAGCGAACCGCACTGGATCGGTGACGATCCGGAGGCCCGCCGCATTCACGACATGGCCCGCAACTACCAGGCCGTGCGCACCCACTACTTCGACGACTACTTCACCGAGGTCACCCACGACGGCATCCGCCAGGTCGTGATCCTGGCCGCGGGCCTGGACTCGCGGGCGTTCCGGCTGGACTGGCCGACGGGCACCACGGTCTACGAGATCGATCAGCCCAAGGTGCTGCACTACAAGACCGAGACGCTGCGGGCCCACGAGGCCGTCGCCCGCGCCGAGCAGGTCCCGGTGCCGATCGACCTGCGTGAGGACTGGCCCGCCGCCCTGGTCGAGGCGGGCTTCGACCCTGAGCAGCCCACCGCGTGGCTGGCCGAGGGGCTGCTGCCGTACCTGCCTGCCGAGGCCCAGGACCGGCTGTTCGAACTCGTCAGTGCATACAGCGCACCCGGCAGCCGCGTCGCGGTCGAGGGCTTCGTCATGGATCCGGCGCGCTACACCCCGGAGAAGCGCACCGCTCGACGGGCCCGCGGCGAGCACATGCGTACCTCGCTCGGGCTCGACATCGATGTCGACGCCCTGATGTACACCGGTGACGAGCGGGCCGCCGCTGCCGAATGGCTCGCCGCGCACGGCTGGGAGGTCGACGCGGTGGCCAGCACCGACGAGATGGCCCGGTTGGGTCGCGCGGCCGACGCCGACGAGCTGGCTGAACTCGGCTTGGACAGCGTGCTGTTGCGCGCCCGATTGGACGGAGAAACCCGATGAGCTCACTGCGAAGTCACGACGACACCTGGGATATCGCCACCAGCGTGGGGTCGACGGCCGTGATGGTCGCCGCTGCCCGGGCCGGGGAGACCGGACGCGAGAACCCGTTGATCCGTGATCCGTACGCGGCGATCCTGGTGGCCGGAGCGGGGACGGGCTTTTGGGAGACGCTGCTTGATCAAGATGTCGCCGCCAAGATCGCGGAGGTCGATGACGAGGCCGCCAAGATCTTCGAGCACATGGGCAGCTACCAGGCTGTGCGCACACACTTCTTCGACGAGTACTTCACCGATGCCGCCAAGGCGGGCATCCGCCAGATCGTCATCCTGGCTTCTGGCCTGGATTCCAGGGCGTACCGGCTCGAGTGGCCCGCCGACACCACGGTGTTCGAGATCGATCAGCCCAAGGTGCTGGAGTACAAGGCCGAAACCCTGGCCGCCCACGGCGCGGAGCCGACGGCGCAGCGCCGCGAGGTGGCCATCGACCTGCGCCAGGATTGGCCGAAGGCATTGCGGGAAGCGGGCTTTGACGATTCTCAGCCGACCGCGTGGCTGGCCGAGGGCCTGCTGATGTACCTGCCCGCCGATGCCCAGGATCGGCTGTTCGAGCTCGTCACCGAGTTGTCGGCACCGGGCAGTCGGATCGCCGCCGAGACCGCCGGGGTGACCGCGAGCGAGCGCCGCGAGGAGATGCGCGAGCGTTTCGAACGCTTCGCCGCGCAGTTCAACATGGAGCAGGCGCTCAACATCCAGGACCTGATCTACGAAGATCCCGACCGTGCCGAGGTGACCGAATGGCTCGGTGCCCATGGCTGGCGCGCGGACGGAGTGCACTCGCTCGATGAGATGCGCCGGCTGGGTCGCTACGTCGAGATCGAGCATGACGACAACCGGGCGTTCTCCACGTTCGTCACCGCTGAAAGGCTCTGAGCCCGACCTCTGACATAGCGAAAGGGGCGCCCCGATTGCGGGGCGCCCCTTTCGTTTTCGTTGCCGATCAGCGGTTCGACGTCGCCTTGGTGCGATTCACATGGGTGTGCTTGACGGTGGTGTCGACCTGGGGAGCGGTCGCCTTCTGGTGCATCTGATCTACCCAGAGGTGGTGGTCCACTCCGGCTGAGGCGGGTGCAGCCAGGCCCAGGAGGGCGGTGGCGAGTCCGCTGACGAGCACTGCGGGAATTCCGAACTTTTTCATTAACTTCTATCCTTTTGGGAACACATTCCACCGTGAGTCAACCTGCTGACCTGGGGGTTTATTCCTACTAAACGCCGGCGGGCGGGGTGACAGTGGTCACCCCACAGTCGGCGGAGCCTCAGTGGCTCTGGTGCACAGTGGTGTCGACGTGCGGCACGGTCACGTGCGGGCCGATTTGATTCAGCCAATCGTGGTGGGACACATCGGCCGAAGCCGGGCCGGCCAGGCCCAGGACTGCGGCGGCCAGACCGCTGGCGACAACTGTTCCGATCCCAGCCCTAATTCCGAACTTCTTCATTCTCACTACCTCTTTCCGATCTCTTTTCTTGATTAGTTCAACTAAAGCTGAAGGCGGTTGATTTCCCGATCGGCGACGTTGGCGGCAATTGACCGCTCGCTGGCAGAAACACGTCAGCCGGACCCGAACGGGCGGTAGCCGACCCGGTTGACCCGTAGTTATTCGCCCGCCGTATACAGGAGGGGAGTTGTGCCGTTTTGTGGCCCGTTATCGAGGAGGAATCCCCATGCCAGGAGTGCAGGATCGCGTCGTCGTCGTCACCGGAGCCGGTGGAGGATTGGGCCGTGAATACGCCCTGACGCTGGCCCGTGAGGGCGCCAGCGTCGTCGTCAACGACCTCGGCGGTGCCCGTGACGGGTCCGGCGCCGGCCACAACATGGCCGATGAAGTGGTGGCCGAGATCAAGGCCGCCGGTGGCCGGGCCGTCGCCAACTACGACAGCGTCGCCGAGCAGGCCGGCGCCGAGAACATCATCAAGACTGCGATCGACGAGTTCGGCAAGGTCGACGGCGTGGTGAGCAACGCGGGCATCCTGCGTGACGGCACCTTCCACAAGATGACGTTCGAGCAGTGGGACGCTGTCCTCAAGGTTCATCTCTACGGTGGCTACAACGTCATTCGGGCCGCGTGGCCGCACTTCCGTGAGCAGAGCTTTGGCCGCGTCGTCGTCGCCACCTCCACCAGCGGCCTGTTCGGCAACTTCGGTCAGGCCAACTACGGTGCCGCCAAGCTCGGCCTGGTCGGCCTGATCAACACGCTGGCCCAGGAAGGCGCCAAGTACAACATCAAGACCAACGCGGTCGCGCCGATCGCGGCCACCCGCATGACGCAGGACATCCTGCCGCCCGAGGTGTTCGAGAAGCTCACCCCCGAGTACGTCGCTCCGGTGGTGGCCTACCTGATGACCGAGGAACTGCCCGACACCGACTCGGTGTTCATCGTGGGCGGCGGCAAGGTCCAGCGCACCGCGCTGTTCCAGAACGACGGCATCACCTTCACCGAGGTGCCCTCGGTCGATGACATCGCCGCCAAGTGGGGCGAGATCACCGATCTGTCCGCCGCTCAGCAGGCCAGTTTCAAGCTGGGTTAGAGCGAGTGAAAGCGCTGGTAGCGCAGGCACTTACCGGTACATCCGGGCTGGTGTACGCCGACTTGGATGATGTGGCTGACCCTTCGGGAAATATGGTGGTCATCGACGTCGGCGCCGCCGGCGTCTGTTTCCCCGATCTGCTGTTGTTGCGCGGTGAATACCAGCTGCGGCTGGAACCGCCGTTCACCCCCGGCATGGAGGTGGCCGGAACGGTGCGCTCGGCACCCGAGGGCTCGGGATTCACACCGGGACAGCGGGTGTCCGCGATGACGATGCTGGGCGGTTACGCCGAGCAGGTGGCGGCCCTGCCGGCCAACGTGATCCCCACCGCCGACGGGCTTGATGACGGCCAGGCAGCGTCGCTGCTGGGCAACTACTACACGATGCAGTTCGCGCTGGCCCGTCGCGGCGGTCTGGTGCCAGGGGAGACCGTCCTGGTTCTCGGCGCGGCCGGCGGCATCGGTGCTGCGTCGATCCAATTGGCCAAAGCCATGGGCGCCAAGGTCATTGCGATGGTGCACCGGTCCGGGGCCGAGGAATTCGTGTCGTCGCTTGGTGCCGACGTGGTGTTGCCGCTGACGGACGGCTGGCGCCAGGCGGTAATGGACGCCACCGGAGGTGAAGGCGTCGACCTGGTGGTGGACCCGATCGGCGGCGCGCCCTTCGACGACGCCATCCGGGTGCTGGCACCCGAAGGTCGGCTGCTGGTCATCGGATTCGCCGCCGGCGGCGGGATCCCGACGGTCAAGGTCAACCGGCTGCTGCTGCGCAACGTCAGTGTGGTCGGGGTCGGCTGGGGCGAGTTCGTGCGTCGGAGGCCGGCCGCCCAGGCTCAGGTCGGGGCCGAGCTGACGAGGTTGGTGGCCGCCGGGCTGCGTCCGCCGCCGCCGGTGCGGTTCCCGCTGTCCGAGGGTGCGGCCGCACTCGATGCGCTGGCCAACGGGCAGGTGCGCGGGAAGTTGGTCCTGGAGCCCTGATGAGCGCTTGCGCGAAGAACATCGAGCCCTAGCATGAAAGCCCTCGCCTTCGATGTGTTCGGGACCGTCGTGGATTGGCGGTCCAGCATCATCGGTGAGCTGGAAGCTTTCGGCAAAAGCCACGGGCTGCATGGGGATTGGCCGGCTTTCGCCGACAATTGGCGGGCCGGCTATGCCCCGGCGATGGACCGGGTGCGCCGCGGTGAGCTGGCGTGGACCAGGATCGACGATTTGCATCGCGCGATCCTGGTCAACCTGCTCGACGCGGCGGACATCCGGGCCTCCGACGCTGACATCGACCACCTCAACCGGGCCTGGCACCGGCTGGATCCCTGGCCGGATTCGGTGGCCGGGCTGACCCGGCTCAAGCAGCGCTACGTCATCACGACGTTGTCGAACGGCAACGTCTCACTGCTCACCAACATGGCCAAACATGCCGGGCTGCCATGGGATTGCGTGATCTCGGCGGAGCTGTTCCGGCACTACAAGCCCGACCCCGAGGCGTATCTGGGCTGTGCCGACCTGCTCGACATCGCACCTGAGGAACTGACGCTCGTCGCCGCCCATCCTTCTGACCTGCGCGCGGCTCGCGCGGCCGGGCTCGGGACCGCCTATGTGGCCCGGCCCCTGGAGTTCGGGCCCGATGGGGCACCGCACGACGTCGCGTCCGACGACTTCGACATCATCGCGACGGATTTTGTCGACCTCGCCGACCAGCTCGGTGCGTAGCGTAGGGGTGTGGACACCGCATCGAGTCAGGCACTGCGCAAGGCACTGGATCTCCTGATCGATCCGCCGGCCGAGCCGGACGTCGGCAAGGGGTATCTCGACCTGCTGGGCGACGGCAGCGACGCCCCGAAGAACGCGGGATTCATCCAGAAGGTGTGGGCGTCCCCGCTTGGGTCGAAGCTCTACGACAACGCTCAGGCCCTGGGCCGCAAGCTGATGACGGCGTGGCAGGAACCCACCGAATGGCTCAACATCCCGCCCGGCGGCCTCGCGCTCGATGTGGGTAGCGGTCCGGGCAATGTGACGGCCGCGCTCGCCCGGTCGGCCGGGCTGGACGGGTTCGCGTTCGGTGTGGACATCTCCGAGCCGATGCTCGCCCGCGCGGTCGAGGCCGAAGCGGGCCGTCAGGTCGGTTTCCTGCGCGCCGACGCCCAGAAGCTTCCGTTCCGGGACGGCGTCTTCGATGCGGTGACGTCGATCGCGGTGCTCCAGTTGATTCCCGATGCGGAGGCGGCACTGGCGGAGATGGTGCGGGTGCTGCGTCCCGGCGGGCGGATGGCGATCATGGTGCCCACGGCGACGAACCGGGGGCCGGCGCGGCTGTTGTCGAAGGGCGGCGCGCGCTTCTTCGCCGAAGATGAGCTCGCCGATCGGTTCGAGGAGCTGGGTCTGGAGCGGGTGCGGTCCAAGTCCATGGGCACCATGCAGTGGGTGCGTGGGCAGAAACCGTGAGCACTCTCGGCGTTGTTCTTGTCGCATTGGTGATCGCTGTCGGACTTCTCGGCATCGTGCTGCCCGTCCTGCCCGGTGGCGGATTCTTGGTCTTCGCCGCGATCGCGGTGTGGGCGATCTGGGAGGCCAGGGCCAGTACAGAGAACGCCACCGTCGCTTGGGTGACGCTCGGGGTCGCGGCGGTGTTCTTCGTGACCGCCGAGGTGATCAAGTACGTCTGGCCGGTACGCCGGATGCGGGCCGCCGAGGTGGGGATCTGGAGCCTGATGGCCGGTGGGGTGCTGGGCCTGATCGGGTTCTTCGTCATCCCCGTGATCGGGTTGGTGATCGGATTCGTCGCGGGCGTGTATCTGGCCGAGTTGGCCTCGCGTCGCGATTACCGGCGGGCCTGGACGTCAACTGTGCACGCGCTCAAGGGAGTTGCACTGTCAGTCGGGGTCGAGTTGACCGGAGCACTGTTGGCCACCATCACGTGGGTGGTGGGTCTGGTGATCGCCTCGTGACGCAGTGGGACCTGGGCCCCGATTCGGGCGAGCTGCTGCTCCGTACCGGTGTGACGGGCAGCGCGTCGCGGATGGGTCATCGGTTGACCATCGCGATGCGCTCGTGGCACGCGACGGTGGAATGGGATGGCGAAGAGCCGGCGGCGGTGGAGGTGACGGTCGACCTCGATTCCCTGGACGTGCTGCGCGGCGAGGGCGGGATGACGCCGTTGACCGGCGCCGAGAAGGTGCTGATCCGTTCCAATGCGTTGAAGACGTTGCGTGCAAAGAAGTTTCCGCAGGCTCGTTTCCGGTCCACATCGATCGAGCGCTCCGGTTCTGTGGTCCGGCTCGTGGGGGTTCTCGACCTTGCCGGCCGCTCCGCTGAGCAGACCGTCGAGGTTGAGGTGGTTTCCGACGATTCCTTGACAGGCGCGGCTTCGGTGCGGCACAGCGATTTCGGCGTCAAGCAGTACTCGATGCTGATGGGCGCGATGAAGGTGGCCGATGAGGTCGGGGTGAGTCTGGCGGTGACCCGCCCGGCCTGACGGTGGCGAGTCACAGCTGTCACAGATTTCGACGCGTGTCCCAGCGCCGCGACTCCTGTGACTCCTGATCACCGACCGGCCGCTAGCCAACCAGGCTGGCCCGCAGCGCGGCGAGTTCCTCAGCGGACACCCCCGACGCCTCGAGAAAACCTTGCACCGACCCGTAGGCCGCGTCGAGCTTCCGCCACGCCGCGTCGAGGTACTCCTCACGCACGCCCAGCACATCGTCGGACAACCGGGCCTCGGCAAAGGTGATGGCCTCGGCCGAATCCGCGCGGGCGCGCACCGATTCCATGATGCGTTCCCGCAGGGCGAAGGTCGCGTCGTTGCTGCGCAGGAAATCGGTGATCACCGCGTCACGGTTCACGCCGACAGCGGTGAGCACCGTCGCCACGGTGAACCCGGTTCGGTCCTTGCCTGCGAAGCAGTGCGCGATCACCGGGCGATTCGCCCCGAGCAGCGAAATCACCTGCCGTACCGCGGTATGCGCGCCGGGCAGGCCGGGGAACTCCTCGTAGACCTCGGTCATGTAGCGGCGCGCCGAGGCGGAGACGTCCTCGCCATCGGGTGACTCGGACATCACCCGCTGAAACGTCGACTCGTGTGGCGCATCCTGATTGGAGTCGTCGTCCGGGTGGAACGGCAGCATATGCACCACGACGCCGTCGGGGACCTGTCCCGGCCCGCGCCGCGCGACCTCCTGATGTGAGCGCAGGTCGGCGACGTCGGTGATGCCGAGCCCGCGAAACGCCACGCGGCCGTCATCGGTGAGCCGGCTCAACTCACTGGAGCGGTACAGCAGGCCCGGTCGGATTCCGGCGATCTCGGCGACGTCCCGAAAGTTCCATGCCCCCGACAGTTCGCCCAGGTCGGTGCCGTTGCTGGTCATTTCGCTGTCACCGCCGCCGTGCCCGATTGGCGGCTCGCCGCCGAAGCCAGCGCGGATTTCTCCCGGCCCAGTTCGGCACGCGCGATGGTGCGCATGTGCACCTCGTCGGGCCCGTCGAACAATCGCATCGCGCGGTGCCAGCTGTAGAGCCGCGCCAGCGGCACATCGTCGCTGACCCCGGCCGCGCCATGAACCTGGATGGCTCGGTCGATGACATTGCAGGCGATCTGCGGGGCCACCGACTTGATCTGGGACACCAGCACGTGGGCGGCCTTGTTGCCCTCCTGGTCGATCATCCACGCCGCCTTCTCGCACAGCAGCCGGGCCTGATCGATCTCGTTGCGGGACTTGGCAATCGACTCACGTACCACACCCTGCTCGGCCAGCGGCTTACCGAAGGCGACGCGCGTCTGCACCCGGTCGACCATCAGCGCCAACGCCCGCTCGGCCGCACCGAGCGCCCGCATGCAGTGGTGGATACGGCCCGGCCCCAACCGGGCCTGGGCGATCGCGAACCCGCTGCCCTCCTCGTGAAGCAGGTTCTCCGCCGGCACCCGGACATTGTCGAACACGATCTCGCAGTGCCCGTGCTGATCTTGCCAACCGAACACCGGCAGCGACCGCTGAATATCCACCCCGGGGGTGTCCACCGGCACCAGGATCATCGACTGCTGCTGATGTGACGCCGCGTCCGGGTTGGTGCGGCCCATCACGATCAGGATCTTGCAGCGCGGATCGGCCGCCCCGGTGATCCACCACTTACGCCCGTTGATCACATAGTCCGCCCCGTCGCGCAGCATCGTCGTCTCGATGTTGCGGGCATCGCTGGACGCCACCGCCGGCTCGGTCATCGCGAAGGCACTACGGATCTTGCCGGCCAGCAGCGGCTCCAGCCACTGCTTGCGCTGCGCCTCGTCGGCGAACAGGTGCAGGGTCTCCATGTTCCCGGTGTCCGGCGCCGCACAGTTGAGAGACTCAGGGGCGATCTCCAGGCTCCACCCCGACAGTTCGGCCAGCGGCGCGTACTCCAGATTGGTCAGGCCGGACTCCGAGGGCAGGAAGAGGTTCCACAGGCCCGCGGCCTTCGCCTTGACCTTGAGCTCCTCGACCACCGGGGGCACCGTGTGGTCCTTCGGCCCTTTCTCGTCCCGGTAGGCGTGGTAGGCGGCCTCGGCCGGCAGCACATGTTCGGTCATGAAGTCGGTCAACCGGGAGTGGTAATCAGCCGCTTTGGCCGACATCGCGAAGTCCATGCGAGCCACGATAGCCACATGGTTAGACAGGTAGAAAGGTGGTATGACCGACAGTCGCCCGCCGTTCCCGCCCTTCACTCTCGAAACAGCCCTGCAGAAGGTCCAAGCCGCCGAGGACGCGTGGAACACGCGTAACCCGGAGAAGGTCAGCCTGGCGTACACGCCCGATTCGCAGTGGCGTAATCGTGACCTGCACATCGTCGGACGCGAGCAGATCGTGGAGTTCCTGACCGCGAAATGGGAGCGCGAATTGGACTATGTATTACGGAAGGGGCTCTGGTCTTTCAGCGAGGACCGGATCGCAGTGCGGTTCCAGTACGAGTGGCATGACGCACAGGGCCAGTGGTACCGAAGCTACGGAAATGAGTTGTGGCAGTTCACACCCGAGGGTCTGATGGCCCGGCGGGAGGCCAGTATCAACGATGTCGCGATCGAGGAGTCGCAGCGGCGCTACTTTGGTCCGCGTCCGCAAGCGGAGTACGGCCGGGACATCGAACTCTGGTAGTTGCGCGGCTCGCCGCGGTGGTACTCACGCGTGGCGAGCGTCAAGGCCAACACCCCGGCCAGTACGGCCAGACCGATCACGGTGCCGGCCACGGCGGGCCACCCCGCGGCGTCGAACGCCAGCCCGCCGACCCAGCCGATGACGCTGGATCCCGCGTAGTAGAAGAGGTTGTACAGCGAGGACGCCTGGGCCTTGCCGTCACCTGCGGCGGCGCCGACCCAGCCCGAGGCGATGGCATGCGCACCGAAGAACCCGGCGGTGGCGATCACCAGCCCGATCAGCACCACGAAGACATTGCCGGCCAGGGTGATCGCGACGCCGGCGATCATCGTGGCGATCGAGCCGAGCAGCACGCTCTTGCGGCCGAACCGGCTCGCCTCGGCGCCGGCCCGTGCCGAGGCCCAGGTGCCGGCCAGGTACGCCAGGAACACCAGGCTGACCACGGTTTGCGGCAGGTTGAACGGGGCGGCCATCAACCGGAATCCGAGGAAGTTGTACATCGCCACGAAGCCGCCCATCAGCAGGAAGCCCTGGCTGTAGAGCACCAGTTGACGAGGTGAGCGCAGGTTCTCGGCCAGTCGACGGCCCAGGCCACGGCTGCCGGACGGGGTGAAGCCCCGGGCCGGCGGGGCGAGTTTGACGAATGCGAACGCCGACAGACCGCACAACACCGCGACCACGAGCACGCCGACGCGCCAGCCGGCGAACTCGGCGATCGGTCCGGTCACGAGGCGCCCGGCCAGCCCGCCGATGGTGGTGCCGGCGACGTAGGTGCCTGCCGCGCGGGCGGCGTGCCCGGCGTCGATCTCCTCGGTGAGATACGCGATGGCCACTGCGGGCACCCCGCCCAGCATCAGCCCTTCGAGGAGCCGGCCGGACAGAAGTAGGGCCGTGCCCGGTGCCAGGGGCACGATCAAGCCGAGAATCGTTGCCGCGGTGATGGATATCGTCATGGCCTGGACTCGGCCGATGCGGTCGGCCAGTGCGGACCACGGGATGACGCCCAGCGCCAGGCCGACGGTGGCCGCAGAGATCGTCAGTGCGGCATGAGCGGCTCCGGTGCCCAGGTCCTGGGCGATCAGCGGGAGAACGGCCTGGGGGGAGTACAACTGCGCGAAGGTCGCGACGCCGGCGCAGAACAACGCGGCCAGCAACCGTCGGTACTCGGTCGAGCCACGGGGATGCCCCTGCCATTCAACGGAGGTCAGGGAGGTGGACACTCAGACGACGGTAGGACGCCGGCAAAGATGTGTCCAATGCATGATTTCAGTCAAAGTCATGAACATTATGCATGATGAATTCCGCCAGACGCGCCGCGGCGGGAGGCAGCGGGCGGTCGGCGTTCCACGTCAGCCCGATCTGACGTTTGGCCGAACTCTCCGACAGCGGCACGTACGCGGCCCCGGGTTCAGCGCGTTCGGGCCGGGGCACCGGGACGACCGCGACCCCGAAACCCGCGGCCACCAGCCCTTCCATGGTCGGGATCTCCATGGCCTCGAACACCACCGGTGGTGAGATACCGGCCTCGGCGCACAGTTCGTCGGTGAGCTGGCGCAACCCGAAGCCAGGTGCCAGAGCAACGAAGGGCTCGGCTCCGGCGTCGGCCAGCCGGATCCTGGAACGGCGGGCGAAACGGTGCTCGCGCGGCACCGCCAGGCACAACCGTTCCATGTACAGCCCGCGCCAGCGGTATCCGTCTGGCCGCGGCGAGGTGATCGCCAGGTCGGCCTCGCCGCCGGCCAGGCGTTCGACGATCTCGTGGGCCGCGCCCTGGAACAGCTCGAAGCGCACCAGCGGAGCCTCGGTCCGGAACCGGCGCAACAGATCCGGCACGTACCAACCGGCCTGCGAGTGCAGGAAGGCCAGCCGCACCGTTCCGGTATCGGGATCACGCAACTCGGCGATTCGCTCGCTGGCCGTGCGGATTTCGGCGATGCTGCGGCGGGCGTGCTCCAACAGGATGTGTCCGTAGGCGTTGAGCCGAAGCCGCCGGTTCACCCGATCGAACAGCGGAACCCCCACTTGCTCCTCGAGCCGGGCCAGTGCGCGCGACAGGGTGGGCTGGCTGATGCCGAGTTCGGCTGCGGCGTCGGTGACGTGCTCGGTTTCGGCGAGCACCACGAACCACTGCAGCTCGTCCAGATGCATACCGCCGACTCTAAACGCGCTGATCACCGACCCGCGCTGTGCCATGCTGTGGCGCATGGCCGAAAAGGTGCGGGTGGTCGTGGGTGATGACCACCCGATGTTCCGCGAGGGTGTGGTGCGCGCCTTGACCTCCAGTGGCGAGATCGACGTGGTGGCCGAGGCCGACAACGGTGCCGACGCACTGGAATTGATCAGGACCCACCAGCCACAGGTCGCCCTTCTCGATTACCGGATGCCACAACTCGACGGGGCCCAGGTGGCCGCGGCGGTCAGCCGTGACGAGTTGCCCACCCGGGTGTTGCTGGTCTCAGCGCACGACGAGTCGGCGATCGTGTACACCGCGCTGCAGCAGGGCGCGGCCGGGTTCCTGTCCAAGGAGTCCACCCGCAGTGAGCTGGTGAACGCCGTGCTGTCGTGTGCCAAGGGCCGCGACGTGCTCGACCCGAACCTGGCGGCCGGGCTGGCCGGCGAGATCCGTCGTCGCAACGAACCCGACGTCCCCGTGCTCAGCCCGCGCGAACGCGAGGTGCTCGACCTGATTGCCAAGGGCCTTTCCATCCCGGCGATGGCCAAGGAGCTGTACCTGGCCCCGTCGACCGTGAAGACCCACGTGCAACGCCTCTACGAGAAGCTGGGCGTGAGCGACCGGGGCGCGGCGGTCGCGGAGGCGATGCGCCGCCGGCTGTTGGACTGACATGGCAGGCGGGCGCGTCGTCGAATTTTTCACCACCCAACCGGTCCGGGTCTCGGCGCTGCTGCGGCTGCCACTGATCGGCCTGATCGTGGTGCTGGTCTCGGTGTGGGACGTCGACCACTGGTTGCCCGTCCTGTACGCGGTGATCCTGAGCGTGTACGCCGCCGTCGCGGTGCTGTGGTTGGTGGTGGTGTTCCGTGGGCCCATGCCGCCGTGGGCCGAGTGGGCCTCCACCGCAGTCGATGTGCTGGTGCTGGTCGCCCTGTGCGCGGTGTCGGGCGGGGCCACCGCGGCGCTGCTACCGGTGTTCTTCCTGTTGCCCATCTCCGTTGCGTTCCAAGACCGTCCGTGGCTGACCGCGCTGCTGGGAGCCGGCACCGCACTCGGGTACCTGGCGGTGTGGATCCTGTATTCCAAACGCGACGACAACGTGGGTCTGCCCAACATCGTCTACATGCACGTCGGCTTTCTGGCGTGGCTGGCGGTCGCGTCGGCTGCCCTGTCGTTTGTGCTGGCACGCCGCTCGGCACGGGTGCGGACGTTGATGGAGGTGCGTCGCCAGTTGGTATCGGAATCCACCCGGGCCGACGACCTGCGCAATGCCGAACTGGCCGAACACCTTCACGACGGGCCGCTTCAGACCCTGCTGGCCGCGCGCCTGGATCTCGACGAGATCCGCGAACGCATCCCGGATCCCGGCCTGGACCGGGTGCACGCCGCGCTGCAGGAGACCGCGGTCGGACTGCGCACCACGGTTACCGCGCTGCACCCGCAGGTGCTGGCGCAGCTGGGGCTCACCCCCGCGGTACGGGAACTGTTGCGGCAGTACGAGACTCGGCCGGATATCGCGGTGCGGGCGGACCTGGAGGACGTCGGGCGCCCCGTTGGGCAGGCGCTGCTGTACCGCGCCGCTCGCGAACTGCTGGCCAACATCAACAAACATGCCGGGGCAACCACGATTTCCGTTGGCCTCTACCGGTCGGGGGAGCGCGTCGTGCTGACCGTGGCCGACAACGGTAAGGGGTTCGACCCGTCGATATTGGCCCAGTCCGTCGCCGAGGGGCACATCGGGCTGGCCTCGCTGCAGGTGCGTATCGACGCCATGGGCGGGTCGATGGCGATCAGCTCGGCGGCCGGGTTCGGCACCCAGGTCCGGGTCACGCTGTAGCTGCGACTATTTCACGCAGGGAATGCCGGAGACCTTCATCTGGCTCAGGTCGGTGGGCGCCGGGGTGTAGGTGCCGGTCGCGGTGGCCGCCACCGTCGTCACCGGGGTGCTGGGCGTGGTCTCCTCCGTCGTCTCGCCGCTCGAGTCCCAGGTGGAATCCGACCCGGATTCCGACTCGGACCCCGACGACGATGTCGTATCGCTGGATCCGGACAGGTAATCGTCGCCGGGGAAATCGGTGCCCACCGTCAACTGCACCGTGCCGGGCACCACCTCCGACGACGGGTTCGCGATCACGCCGAGATCATCGGCCAGCGACTGGGCGGCGGCTTCGGCGCCGGTCCCGTAGTCGATCGTGGTGGTGGCAGCCAGCGATTCGCCGTCGCCGATCTGTCCCTCAGTGAATCCATGTGCGCCGAAGGTGGTTTCGAGTTGGGCGGCCAGTCCGCTGTAGGTGGACGCGTTGATCACGTCGAGCACCGCACCGTGACCATTGAGCGTCTGAGCCTTGCTGGAGGGGGCCGATGACGACGTCGCGTCGTCCTTGGAGACGAGGTCGTGCACGATCTTGCGGATCGTCGGTACATCCACGATGTTGATGTCCTCGCCGGAGGAGTTCTGGCTGAACTCCTTGATCGGCAGGGTGTAGAGCGTCGGGGGTTTGTCGGTCAGCGCGGAGGCACGTCGGGCAAAACTGGGCAGGTCGAATCCCGCATCGAGCGCGACGTTCTGCTTGACCACGCCCAGCAGGCTGCGCAATCCGGTCGGGCTGTTCAGCGTTCCACTCTTGCCCAGCGCCGATACCAATGCGGCGATGAACGCCTGTTGACGGCGGGTGCGGTCGAGGTCGGTGAAGTTCTCGTCGTTGACGTCGCGACGCTGACGCACGAAGGCCATCGCCTGGGCCGCGTCGATTTCCTGGACACCCTGGTGAAAGTCCGCCCCGGAGTAGGGGTCTGCGGTGTCGGCATTGAGGCAGACCGTGATCGGTGCCACGGCCTTGGCGATTTCGAAGAATGCGCCGAGAGTGACCTCGACGAAATGGTCGATCGGAATGCCGAGCAGGTTTCGGACCGTGGCGATCTCTGCCTTGCGGCCCGCCTCCCGGGCCTGCTGCTCATTCGCCGACGGATTTTCGGAGTCGGCCTCCAGCGATTCCATCTCGCGCTGATAGGCCCAACCGTAAGCCTGTTTGACCTTGCCCTTGCACGGAGAGATGTCGCACCCGGCCAGGTCCACATAGTCGTCGCGGGGAATGGAGAACGCGGTGGCCGGGCCGCCGTCACCGGGCAGGTGCACCACGATCAGCACATTGGCGTTGTAGCCGCCGACAGTCTCGTCACCGGCGTGCAGGGCCTGGTACACATCCTCGGGCAGCGGGTTGCCGTGCTGATCGAGCCGGCTGTCCAACCCCATGATCAGGATGTTCTCGGTGTCACCCGAGGAGACCGGACCACCATCGAGTGCATTGGAGGTGGTGATGCCGTCCAGGGCGCCGTGGTAAGTCACCCAGCCCGCACCGGTACCGGCCAGCACCGACGCCGCAACCAGGCCGACTGCGGCGCGTCGGGCCGCGCGCACGCCCCGACGCGGCATCCGGTGCCGGGGGGCGTTGGCGGCGTGGACAGGTGTGTTCATGGCACTGTCATTATGGGGCCGTTCGCTGGGACTCCGACCACCGGGGAAAATTGCTGGTCAACACCGATGTCTCGGCATTAGCGTGCACCAGGTGAAATTGCGCATGGCCGTGGGCGTGCTGGTGTTGGCAGTGTTGGCGTTGCTGCTGAACGAACTGGTGGTGGCCAAGGAGCATCGCCAGGCCGAGCCGTTCGCAGGCGGGCACGTGCTTGACCTGGACGGTCCCGACCTCAACGTGCGGGAGTACGGGCCGCCGGGGGAGCGAGCGGTGGTGTTGCTGCACGGCTACTCGTCCTCGATCGAGTGGTGGGAACGGGTGGCCCCGCAGCTGGCCCGCGATCAGCGGGTGATCGCGATCGATCTGGTCGGCCACGGCGGCTCGGAGGCGCCCGATGACACCGCCGCGTACCGCTCGGATGCGCAGGCCACGGCGGTACATGCCGCGCTGGTGCAACTCGGTGTGCGGCGCGCGGTACTGATCGGGCACTCGATGGGCGGAGCGGTCTCGGCCGAACTGGCCCGGCAGTATCCGGACCTGGTGGAGCGGCTCGTCGTCTCGGATACCCCCGGCGCCGATGATCTGGTCAGCATGCCGCTGCTCGGAAAGATGGTGTGCTGGCCGGTGATCGGACCGGCGCTGGACCTCTTCCGGGGCGTCGACGCGATCAGCGAGGATTCACTGCAGACCGGGTTCGCCGCGGACTACACCGTGCCCGACTACGCGCACCGCTCGTTGGAGCGGCTCACCTACACCGGCTTGTGCGACTCCACCGAGGGCCCACATCCGACCGTGGAAACGCTTGCCGCACTGCACAAGCCGGTGCTCGTGCTGTGGGGTGACGAGGATGCGCTGACCCCGACCGCGCCGAATGTCGCGCGTTACACCGCGGCCGGGTTGGCCCCCGTGGTGATCAAAGGGTCCGGGCACACGCCGATGGTCGAACAGCCGGATCGGTTCCTGGCCGCTGTGGCGCCGTTCGTCAGGACCCCAGTCCCCGCGAGATGACCAGGCGCTGAATCTGATTAGTGCCCTCGAAGATCTGGGTGATCTTGGCCTCGCGCATGTACCGCTCGACCCGGAAGTCGCGGGTGTAGCCGACACCGCCGAACACCTGCACGGCATCGGTGGTGACCTTCATGGCGGCGTCGGTGGAGATCAGTTTCGCGACGCTGGCCTGCGTCGAGTAGGGCAGTCCGAGATCGCGACGGCGCGCGGCATCCAGATAGGTGGCGCGTGCGCTGACCACCGCTGCGGCCATGTCGGCCAGCAGGAAGCCGAGGCCTTGATGGTCGATGATCTTGCGGCCGAACGTGGTTCGCTCATTGGCGTACCGGACCGCTTCGTCCAGGGCGGCCTGCGCGATGCCGACCGCGACCGCGGCGATTCCGAGCCGGCCGGAGTCCAACGCGGAGAACGCGATCGACAGGCCCTGCCCTTCGGTGCCGATCAGCCGATCGGCGGGCAGGCGAGCGTTGTCGTAGAACGCCGAGGTGGTCGGGACCGCGTGCAGACCCATCTTCTCCTCGGGTTTCCCGAAGCTCAAGCCCTCGAGATCGGCGGGGACCAAAAAGCACGAGATGCCCTTGGAGCCCTCGCCGGTGCGGCCGAACAAGGTATAGAAGTCGGCCTTACCGCCGTGCGTGATCCACGCCTTGGACCCGTTGAGGACGTAGCTGTCGCCGTCGCGGGTCGCCTTGCAGTTCAGTGCCGCGGCATCCGAGCCGGCCTGGGGTTCCGACAGGCTGTAGGCACCGATCTGGTCACCCGAGAGCATGCCGGGCAGCCAACGCTTCTTCTGCTCCTCGGTGCCGTAGGCGAGCAGCGGGTGCGACGAGAGGCTGTGCACGCTGACCGCGACGCCGATGGCCGCCCACCGAGCGGCGATCTCCTCGAGTACCTGCAGGTAGACCTCGTAGGGCTGACCGCCGCCGCCCCACTCCTCGGGCTGGGGCAGGCTCAGTAGCCCGGCCGCGCCAAGTTGGGCCATGACGCCTTCGGGGTACTTCTCGTCGCGCTCGTACTCGTCGACGATCGGGTCGAGGACCTTGTCGGCGACATCGCGGGTCAGCGCGATGAGGTCACGAGCGTCGTCAGAGGGCAGGAGGCGATCAACCGGCATAGTTGCACATCCTAGTTTCTCGGCGAGCAGACGTAGGTTCGCGTAGTTCCCGCCCGAAAAGTGCGAGTCTGTGTCTGCTGGGCAGGAAAGGTGATCGCTGGCGCGCTACGAACTCTGGGTGCGCAACAATCCGGCGATGTCGGGATCGAGTTGCTGCAGGGCGACGATGACCGCCACCCGGTAGTCGCGACCGATCTGTGAGCGCACGGTGGTGGTGCGGCCACGCCTCTCGGGTGGTCTGATCTCGTCGATACGCGCTTCGAGGGCGACGGTGAGTTCCTCGAACTCAGTGATGAGCCCGGAGAGGATCAGGATCTCCGGATCGAGGAGCGCTTCGATGAGGATTGCCGTGTGCGCGATCCGGTCGATCACGTCGCTGATGATCTTCTGGGCGACCGGGTTTCGACTCGTTTCCTGCGCCACTGCCTTGAGGTCGATGTCCCTCAACGGCACACCTTCGGTGTGCGGGGCGACCGGTTGCATGGCGTGCAGCGACATTGTGGCGTTGACGCACCCGACTTGCCCGCATGTGCACTTCGCGTTGCTGCCGGCGATGGGTACGTGCCCTATTGCGCCGGCAACTCCGGTTGCGCCCGCATACGGTCGTCCGCCGATAATCAGGCCTGCGTCGAGGTGACCTCCGCAATTGAGCACCAGTGCCGAGCGGACCTCCCTGGCCTTGCCTGCGATCGTTTCGGCAAGCGTCATGGCCTGCGTCGTGTCCTGCACGGCGGTCGGTATTCCGAGCGCACGGGATACCGACTTGCCGAGGTCCACGTCAGACCAGCCGAGCACTTTCGACTCGATCACGAATCCCGTTGCACTGTCGATGAATCCCGGTAAACAGATGCCCGCGGCAGCCACCGAACCGCCCGCGGGTTCGTCGATCAGTTTTTTGGCTATCCGGATGATCGACTTGATCACGGCTGCCGACGTTCGTCCGGCGGTGAGTGTCTCGTCTTCTCGGGAGATGTTGCCCGTTGCGTCAGCGACGGCGATGCGCGCGCGACGTTCGTCGATCCAGATGCCGAGGACCCGCCGTGCCTGCGGGTTGCAGCCGAGAAGTTTGCGAGGGCGGCCACGGTAGCCAGGACCCTCGACGCGCGAGTCCAGTTCGATCAAGGTCCCGTCATCGATCAGTTCACTCACGATGGCCGTGATCGACGGTCGGCTCAGACCGAGCCGATCAGCCAGGTCGGCCCGGGCCAACGGACCCTCGGTCCGCAACAGGTGAACGACCCGTTGGCGGTGCAGCAGGTGCAGCACCTGCGCCTCCTGACGTGTCGATTCTGACCGTTTCAGCAGAACCTCCTTGACGGGCTCAACAGTATGCTGCTATTAAGTTCGTCACACAAATTAAATAGGTACCTAGGGCATCGGAGCCACGCCATGACCGCTAGTAATCCCCTCATCAACCCCCTGTTCGCCTCGTCCTCGTCGAGTGCGCCGGCACGGGCGACCGTGTCTCGGACAACAACTCAAACTACCGCGAAGATCGGCGCGTACAGCGGCGTCGTGGTGGCGGGATGGCTGGTTGCTGCGGTAGCCAGCGGCTATGGCGTCGCCGCGGCCGACACCACCGGTACGTCCTCGGCGGATTCCGCTACGTCCAGTTCAACGAACTCGACGTCAGCGGGTGAGGGTTCCACTGGCGCTCAGGTGAAGCCAACGGCGGGCACCGGCTCCGACGACGGGGCGAAAGGCGGATCCCCGTTCGGCAAAGGCTGGGCCAAGAAGGTCGCCAAGCCGAAGCGGGCCGGCAAGACGTCGTTGACCAAGGAGCTGGCGCCAGGTGTGACGGTCAGCAGCAGTGGCGGCGCACGGGCGAACGATGCTGATCCCTCTTCCGATGCCGAAAGCGCCGGGGCACAGAAGGAACCAGGCAAGCAGACGGTGATCGCCGAGGTGATTGACGCGCCCTCGAAGGCTCTGTCGTCGATACCTGACAAGGTTCGGTCGACAGTGCTGGAGCTGACCGACGGCAAGGGCGCGCCGGGGCTGTCGTTGCCGGAGCTGCCCGCGCCGGCTGTCGCGTCGCCGCGCACCTCGGATACCGCGCAGTCCCCGGCGCCACTGAACCCGGTGAAC
Organism: Mycobacterium sp. DL440; assembly: GCF_011745145.1. Taxonomy (NCBI): domain Bacteria; kingdom Bacillati; phylum Actinomycetota; class Actinomycetes; order Mycobacteriales; family Mycobacteriaceae; genus Mycobacterium; species Mycobacterium sp. DL440. Next base: position 5,377,714 of record NZ_CP050191.1, read on the forward strand.
CTCAATGACACGGTCAAGCGGTCTTTCGAGCGGGTGGAGCAGGTCACCGGCACGATCACCGAGAAGATGACGGAGCAACTCAGCGAGAGGCTCAGTGCGTCACATGTGGCTGCCGCCGCGAATGAGACCAAGGCGCTTGCCGTGTCGACTGCACGCAATGCGCAGATTGCCACTGCGGCCGTGGTCGCTCCGAAGAATCCGGTCGCCGATCCCACGGATGATCCGGCTGGGGTGCTCAACGGGATTGTCACCAATCTGCTCAATCCGTTCCTCGCGCCGTCTCCGGATTCTCCCGAGCCGTTTACCCCGATGGCATGGGCGGTGTTGGGGTGGGTCAGGCGCAATCTGTTCAACCAGGCGCCGGTGGTCAGCAACCCGACCACCACGGTGCAGACGGGGCAGACCGTAACGGGCAACATCGGCGTCACCGATGCCGAGGGTGACGCGTTGACGTACACGGTCACGAAGGCGCCCGAGCACGGCACCTTGACGATCGATCAGGAGACGGGTGAGTTCACCTACACCCCGGACGACATCAACTACGATGTGGCGCAGACGGACTCGTTCACCGTGTCGGTCACCGACGGGAACAGGATCAACCTGTTGGCCCTGTTCAAACCGCGCACCGCTCAGAATGACGTCGACCTCACGGTGCTCAGCCCGACGATCGAGCGGGTGATCCTGGACCTCCCTGATGGCATCAAGAACCCGAACACCCCGCGGTTCTCCGAAGACGGTCAGTCCGTCTACTTTGGGGCGACACCGGCGGAAGGCGGCCGTCAGGAGATCTATCGGATCAGCGTCGGCGGCTCAGACGTCGAGTGCATCACCTGCGGTGTGTCCACCGAAGTCACCGCCGGGCTCTCGAGAGTCGTTCCCTTCCAGGATGGTTCGGGGCGGCTCATGATCCAGGTCACGACGAGCCCGAACTCCTACGTCGTGTACGAAGAGACAGCTGACGGCAAGCAGCTGGTCCCTGTCATCACCCCACCGGCGGGGGCACGCGTCCTCGATCCTCAGCGTGAGATGCGAATCTCGCCCGACGGGACACACGTGTTGTTCAGCCAGATCCAGATGAGCCCACAAGGTCTCATCACCGCGGTACCGGTGGTGGGCCGGCTGGAGCGGACGGACGCCGGCTATGAGATCGCCGATGCCCGAGTGGTTTACCCCGTCGGTGAGGGAAAGCAGTGGACCCCGGACGGCAAGGGCGTGATCATCCTCGGTGGGCGATATGAGGCGGGCAATGTCGACGACATCGTCGTCGACCTGGAGACGGGAGAGGTGACTCGCCTGACCGGCAACCTCGACTACGACGAGGACACAGACCTGTCCCCCAACGAAAAGTGGATCGCAATCGGCAGCACCCGCGGATACGACGCGCTGACGCCGATGTCGCGGATTGTGCGACCGGCGTTCCTACCGGCGGACATCCAGGGAGCGGTGTATCAGGCCTATGCCGGAACCTCGGATGGCCAGAATATTTCGAACCAGGAGTGGATCCTCGCCGTCGAGGATGATCTCAAGGGCGAGAACGGTATGCCGGCGTTCGTCGACGGCGACGGCTACACCGCCCGCAGCATGGCGAGCTGGAACAACACCGGCGACGCGGTCACGTTCTGGGAGGCCAGTCCGACCGGTGAATCCCGGCTGGTCATCGCCAATCTGAAATACACGACCAGTGTCGGGCCGGTAGAAGGCGATCGGGTGACCCCGGATCCAGCCTGGGCGCCGGAGCTCAAGACCTACGTTCCCAGCGCGGCGCCGTTGCCGCCGACCGGAACCTATGCCGGTGCACAGGGAGGTACTGCCGTGGTCAGTGAAGTCACCGACGCCGCCGGCCACACGGTTCGCACTGTCACCTACACCGATTACGTCAACGAGCAGGGAATGATCCTCAACGGCACCGAATCGACCGGCACCACGGCCAGCCAGTCATCCATCCATTACCTCGCCGATATCACCGTGACAGGCGAGCACACCGGATACCTCAAGGCGGACGCCAACATCAACAAGCTGCAGCGCACGATAACCGGCCACATCACCTCTGACCTCGACGGTGATGTTCAGAACGTCATCGACCAGAACAAGATCGACGAGGATCGGGAAAACATGTAATCCCTCAATGCGCTGTGTACGCCTACCGCTCCGACCCGCTCACCTCACGGTGCGTTAGTCGGAGCGGTTGGCGTTCAAGGGATCCGGGCGATGATCTGGATCTCGGCCAATGCGCCCAGGACCAGCTCGGTCACGCCGACCGCGGTCCAGGCCGGGTACGGGGCGGGCACGAATTCGTCCTTGACTGCGCCAAAAAGCTGGATATGTCGCTGTAGGTCGACGTGATAACTCGTGATGTCGGTGACATCGGCAAACGTCAGCCCCGCCTCTGCGAGTAGCCCGCGAAGGTTCTCGAAGGCCAGCGTGAACTGTGCCCGCGGTTCCTCCGGCAGCGTCATGTCCGGCCGGATGCCCATCATTCCGGAGCAACGCAGGTGCTCGCCGTCGATCACCGCGGGCGAGAAATGGTGGGCGTCGTACATCGGTTGCATCCACTGCGGGACAACTATTTTCATACATTGCTCCTGGTTGAGTGCACTCACGTCGTGCTCGAAATTAGGCTTCGGGTCGGGCGCCGGGCGATAGACCATCTGACCGTGAACAGACACAAAACTGCCCCTTTTCGCGCGAAAAGGGGCAGTTTTGTGTCTGCTCGCCGGAGAAATCCGGCAGAGGAATCTAGACGCGCTCCGCGGCGGGCAGCGCCGCCAGGATGTCGTTGACGCGGTCGCGGGCGTCGCCGAACAGCATCTGCGTGTTCTCGCGGAAGAACAGCGGGTTCTGCACACCGGCGTAGCCCGAGGCCATGGAGCGCTTGAACACGATGACGTGGTCGGCGTTCCACACCGTGAGCACCGGCATGCCGGCGATCGGGCTGGTCGGATCCTCGGCGGCGGCCGGGTTCACGGTGTCGTTGGCGCCGATCACGAGTACGACGGAGGTGCCGTCGAAGTCATCATTGATCTCGTCCATCTCGAGCACGATGTCGTAGGGCACCTTGGCCTCGGCCAAAAGCACGTTCATGTGGCCGGGCAGGCGTCCCGCGACGGGGTGGATACCGAACCGGACGTTGACGCCGCGCTCACGCAGCTTGCGGGTCAGGTCGGCCACACCGTACTGGGCCTGCGCCACGGCCATCCCGTAGCCGGGGGTGATGATCACCGAGTCGGCGTGGCTGAGCAGTTCGGCCGCGCCTTCGGCGTTGATCTCGCGGTGCTCGCCGTAGTCCTTGTCCTCGGCCGGTCCGGCTTCGATTCCGAAACCGCCGGCGATCACCGAGATGAACGACCGGTTCATGGCCTTGCACATGATGTAGGACAGGTACGCACCGGAGGAGCCGACGAGTGCGCCGGTGATGATCAGCAGGTCGTTACCGAGCAGGAAGCCGGATGCGGCGGCGGCCCAACCCGAGTAGCTGTTGAGCATCGACACCACGACAGGCATGTCGCCGCCTCCGATCGAGGCGACCAGGTGCCAGCCCAGCAGCAGCGCGAGCACGGTGACCACGATGAGCAGCCACAGGTGCGGCTCGATGACGAACCAGACGGTCAGGGCGCAGAACGCCACCAGCGCACCGATGTTGAGGAAGTTCTTGCCGGGCAGCATCAGCGGTGCGGACTTGATGCGGGCCGACAGCTTGAGGTTGGCCACGATCGAACCGGTGAAGGTGACCGCACCGATGAAGACGCCGATGAACACCTCGGCCGAGTGGATGCCGAGCATCTTCTCGCCGACGAGCTTCACAGCTTCCCCGCCGCCGAGATTGTTCTCGACATGCAGGTAACCGTTCCAGCCGACCAGCACCGCGGCCAGACCGACGAAGCTGTGCAGCAGCGCGATCAGCTCGGGCATGCCGGTCATCTCGACGACCTTGGCGCGCCACAGGCCGATCGCGGCGCCGACGATCATGGCGCCGATCAGCAGGGCCAGGCCCAGCGGCTCGATCTTGCGGTCGACGGCCAGCGCGATGGTGGCGATCAGGGCGACCGTCATGCCGACCATGCCGAAGGTATTTCCGGCCCTTGATGTCTCGTGCTTGGAGAGGCCGGCCAGCGCGAGGATGAACAGCAGGGCCGCGACGACGTAGGCGGCCGAGGCAACGTTTTCTAGGGTGAACATGGAGTCCGTTCCAAAATCTCTATGGGTAGGGAGCGTCAGCTGCGGGAGAACATCGCGAGCATGCGACGCGTCACCGCGAAGCCGCCGAAGACGTTGATACTGGCCAGCAGGATGGCTACGAAGGCCAACGAGGTGATCGCGACGTCGCCCTGACCGATCTGCAGAAGAGCACCCACCACGATGATTCCCGAGATCGCGTTGGTCACCGACATCAGCGGGGTGTGCAGCGCGTGGTGCACATTGCCGATCACGTAGTAGCCGATCACGATCGCCAGTGCGAACACGGTCAGATGGACCTGTAGCGCTGCCGGCGAGATCGCGATCAAGGCGAACACAGCGGCCGCGGCGGCGAAGGTGACCCCGAGCCGACGCCCGGTCGACATGGGCTGCTTCTCCGGCTTGACGACCGGGGCGGCGGCGGGCTGCGCGGCCGGCGCGGCCGAGACCTGTACCGGCGGCGGGGGCCAGGTGGTCTCGCCGTCGCGCACGACGGTCATCGAGCGCTGCACGACGTCGTCCCAGTCGAGAACGACCTTGCCGTCCTTCTCCGGGGTCAGCAGCTTGAGCAGGTTGACCAGGTTGGTGCCGTACAGCTGGGAGGCCTGGGCGGGCAGGCGGCCGGCCAGGTCGGTGTAGCCGATGATCGTCACGCCGTTGTCGGTGACGATCGCCTGGTCCTTGACCGTGCCCTCGACGTTGCCGCCGTTGGCCGCGGCCATGTCCACGATCACGCTGCCCGACTTCATCGAGGCCACCATCTCGGCGGTGATGATGCGCGGCGCCGGACGCCCCGGGATCAGCGCGGTCGTGACGATGATGTCGACGTCCTTGCACTGCTCGGCGTACAGGGCCGCCTCGCGGGCCTTGTAGTCGTCGTCCATCTCCTTGGCGTAGCCGGTGGCCGACACCTCGGCCTGCTCGTTCGCGACGGACAGGTACTCGCCGCCCAGTGAGGCGACCTGATCGGCGACCTCGGGCCGGGGATCGGTGGCCCGCACGATCGCGCCGAGGCTGCCGGCAGCGCCGATGGCGGCCAGACCGGCCACACCGGCGCCCACCACGAGCACCTTGGCCGGTGGGACCTTGCCCGCCGCGGTCACCTGACCGGTGAAGAAGCGGCCGAATGCGTGGGCTGCCTCGACCACGGCCCGGTAGCCGGCGATGTTGGCCATCGACGACAGCACGTCCAGTGACTGAGCGCGCGAGATACGCGGCACCGCGTCCATGGCCAGCACGGTGATCGGCCGGGTGGACAGCTTCTCGACCAGCTCGGGCTTGAGCCCGGGTGAGATCAAGCTCACCAGGGTCGCTCCGTCGCGCAGCTTGCCGATCTCGGCATCATCAGGCGCATTGACCTTCAGCATGACGTCCGCGTCCCACACGTCGCCGATGTCGGCGCCGGCCTCTACGTAGGCGGCGTCGGAGAAGCTCGAGGCAGCACCGGCGCCGGTTTCTACGACTACCGCGTAGCCGAGCTTGATGATCTGCCCGACTGTCTGCGGTGTGGCGGCGACGCGCGTTTCCCCAGGTAGGGACTCGCGCGGGATCCCGATGAGCATCGAATCCGCTCCGTTCTGTGTGTTCAGGCCTCTTCGTTCAGCCTGGAAGAGTGTCGCATTTGTGGTCAGATAACGCCCATGCCCCTTTTGGGGGATGTGAGCCTTGGCGCAGTTTTGCTACAGCCAGTCACGACGTTTGAACATCACATACAACAGGATGACGAGCACAACAATCAAAGCAGTGCTGGCGACGAACCCGACGACGGTGTTGATCCCGGGGTAGACGACGTTCTGGCCGTAGAAACCGGTGATGGCGGTGGGCACCGCGATGATGGCGGCCCAGCCGCTGAGTTTCTTCATCACTGTGTTGAGCCGCGCGTCCTGCAACGACAGGTTGGTCTCGAACACCGTGGTGACCATGTCCCGCAGAGATTCGGTCCACTCCGAGGCCCGCAGTACGTGGTCGTACAGGTCGGCGTAAAGCGGGTCGAGGTCGGGCGAGGTGGACGAGTCGAGTCTGCGGTGCTGGATGGTGCTGACCACCTCCCGCATGGGCAACACCACCCGGCGCAGCTCGACCAGGTCCTTGCGCAACTGGAAGGTGCGGCGTTGTAGGCCGCGTTGTGGACCGCCGTCGGCGAACAACTCGTCTTCGAGTCCCTCGATGGCGTCGTCGAGTGCCTCGACAGCTTCGAAGTGCCCGTCCACCACGACGTCGAGTAGACCGTGCACCAGGGCGCCGACGCCGTACAGCTGGCCGCCGAGGTCATCGAAGCGTCGTGACACCTCGCTGATGTCGAACTCGGTGCCCGCACCGTTGGCATTGGGGATCCGGACCGTGATCAGGCCGCGCGGCAGGACGAATGCCGAGATGCGGTGTTTCACCAACAGCGATGTGTCGGGTGCGGCGTCCTCGTCGGGCACCCGGGTGTCGACGGCGTACACCGTGAAGAACGTATGGGATTGGTACACCGAGGTTTTGGTGCGTTCCTTGGGGGCGACGGCGTCCTCCACCGCCCAGATGTTGAGCCCGAGTTCCTTGGCCAACTCACGGAGCGCCTCGTGATCGGGGTCGTAGATGTCGGCCCACACCAGGGTGTCCTCGTCGGCCAGACAGTCCGAAATACCTTCGAACGTGAAGCCGTCAACCGGCTTTCCGTGGCGCCAGACCCGCCCCTGCACCTGTCTCACGAGGCGGCCACCATCGGGAGCAGATACCTGCGCACGTACTCACGAGTGTCTTCCAAGCTGGTCAGTTTGATGCCGGTGTGCGGAGAGACGATGAACGACAACGTAAGTCGGGTGTGCAGCTCGGCGACGGTACGGATGTGGCGCTCCTGGGCCGGGGTGGTGTCGGCGGTCCCGTAGAGGTCGGTGCGCAACTGTGCGGCCGAGTATTCCGTCGCGAAATCGATGATGGCCCCGCCATCGACGGTGAGGCTGGGCAGGATCGTCTCAGGTTCGGTGCGCAGCAGCTTTTTGAGCAGAGCGTGGTCCCGCAGGAACGTCACTGTGAAGACGGTGCCATAGACGAGGCGGTCTTCCAGGGTTTCGGCGTGCGCCCGGGCCTGGGCGCTGCCGTCGAGGTAGCGCCGCGCCTCGGACAGCACGAGGGCATCGATGAGGGCGTCCTTGGTGGGAAACCGCCGGTAGAGCGTCGCGCGGCCAACACCGCTGCGGCGGGCGACGTCTTCCATCGTGGTACGCCGGATGCCGACGAGTTCGGCCTGTTCGAGCGTCGCGGACAGGATCCGGCTGCTGATCGGGTCGGGTTCGCGCACGCGGGCCAGCACAGCAGGGTCCGGTTCTGCGAGGCGCCGCACGAAGTCCGCTGTTCGCGTCGATGTCACCGAACCACCCCTTGCCTGCATGCGCCTGTCGTCGTAGCCTAACCATCGAGACGATAGAGACGATGAGTGTCTAAATGTCTCACACGTCTCATTCTAATGATCGGTCCGAGCGAGGGGCGCAGATGGACATCAAGTTGTGGACACGCTGGATGGCGCTGCATGCCGTACCGAAGGCGTTCATGTCGTTTCAAGGCCGGACGGGTAATCCGATGGGTGCGCTCATCTCCAGCCACGGCAAGGGCATCGACCCGTATCCGCTGATGGAGCAGATCCGACGACGCGGCCCACTGGTGAAGACTCCGTTCGTCTGGGTCACCGTCGACCACGAGGTCGCTCGGGAAATACTGCGGGACAAGCGGTTCGGGGTCACCCCGCCGACTGGGATGGGGATGCCGAAACCGGTTCAGAAGCTGCTGGACCGTACCGATCCGAAAGTGGCCAATCCGGTGGAGCCGCCGGCGATGGTCATCGTCGACCCGCCGGCGCACACGCAATACCGGCAGCTGGTGGCGCAGAGTTTCACCCCGCGCGCGATCGACAAGCTCGACGCCAGGGTGGCCGAGGTGACCGCGGAACTCATCGACCGGCTCGCCGGCGCATCCCACCCCGACCTGATCGCGGACTTCGCCGCCGTCCTTCCGGTCGCCATGATCGCCGAGATCCTCGGGTTGTCCGGCGAATCCCATGCGCAACTGCTCGAGTGGGGCCACGACGGGGCGCCGCTGCTCGATGTCGGGATCCCGTGGCGGACCTACCGGCGTGGCATCGACGGGATGCGTGGTCTCGACGGATTCCTCGCCGACCTCTTCGACAAGGTCCGCGCCGGAGCCGCAGAGGACAACCCGTTCACCAAGATGGCCGCCGACCACACGCTGAGCGACCACGAACTCGCCGCCAACGCAGCGCTTCTCATCGGCGCCGGCTTCGAAACCACCGTAAACCTCATCGGCAACGGGATCGTGCTGCTGCAGCAGCACCCCGATCAACTCGCCCTGCTGCGCGACAACCCAGACCTGTGGCCCGCCGCGGTCGAAGAGATTTTGCGCATCGAAAGCCCGGTGCAGATGACCGCGCGCACCGCGCAGTGCGAGGTCGAGATGGCCGGGCAGCGGCTGCCGGCCGGAGCCATGGTCGCGGTTCTGCTGGGTGGCGCCAACCGGGATCCGTGGATGTTCGCCGAGCCGACACGCTTCGACATCACCCGCCCCAACGCCCGTGACCACCTGGCCTTCGCGTCGGGCATCCACGTCTGCCTGGGCGCGGCACTGGCCCGTATCGAAGGCGCCACCGCTCTACGTGCGCTGTTCGAGGCCTACCCCGACCTGCGGCTGACCGAGGCTCCCCGCCCGAGAGGGCTGGTCAATCTGCACGGATATGTGAAGCTGCCGGCCCTGCTGGGGACCAGGCGCACGGAGCCGGCCGGCCTGGTCTGCTGAGCTCGGTACTCTCGGTGGGGACCTGCCAGATCTTGAACGCGAGGCCCACACTCTCATGACGGATTCCCCACTCGACGGACTGATGGCGCGCGTCGGCGGTGTGAGCGGCCTGGTCTATTCGGCGCTGCCGGTGACCGTGTACGCGACGGTCTCGGCGCTCTCGGGGCGGATGCCTGCGATCATTTCCGCCTTGGCGACAGCGGCCGCAGTATTCGGTTGGCAACTGCTGCGCCGCGAATCGGTCAGGCCCGCGCTGTGGGGATTCGTCGGGGTGGCGGGCTGCGCGCTGCTGGCTCTGGTGACTGGGCAGGCCAAAGACTTCTATCTCCCGGGTATCTGGATGTACTTGGCCTCGGCCGTCGTGATGACCGGTTCGATCCTCGTCAGACGCCCGCTGGTCGGGGTCATCTGGGCCTGGGCCACCGGCCGCGACGGCTCCTGGCGCCGGGTGCCCGGGGTGCGGGTCGTCTTCAACATCGTCACCGCCGTCTTGGCGACGGTGTCCTGGTCGCGGTTCCTGGTGCAGAACTACCTCTACGACACGGGTCAGGACGGGCTGCTCGCGGTGGCGCGCCTGGTGATGGGCTGGCCGTTGTTCGTCGTCACCACCACGCTGGTCCTGCTCAGTGCCCGCTACGCGATCCGGGCGCTGCCACGCTCGGCAACCTGACCGGCCAATAAACTCTCCGCGATTCCAGCCCTTCTCGCATCGGGCTGATATCGGTACCAATACCCGGGTGAACCGAACGCTGCCCGGCTGCTGTCGTCGCTGAAGCCAATCGCCGCCCCCTGCCTCAGCAACAGAAAGCTGCCCACAGTGTCTGTGTTCGTCGACATCGTTTCCGGCGAGACCGAAACCGGTCCGCCACGTCCTGCCCTGCCGCCCGACCGTTGGCGCAGGCGGGTGACCAGGTCCGCCTTGCCACTGCTGTCGGTCGTGGTGTTCTTCGTCGTGTGGCAAGTCGTCGCCTGGGCCGGTATCTGGAACCAGACGTTCGTGCCCTACCCGTCGGCGGTCTGGCGTGCCTTCGTCGACGTCTCGACCACCCATGACGGGGCCCGCGGCTACGCGGGCTACCTGCTCTACGAGCACCTCTACATGACGTTGCGCCGCGTGCTGGCCGGTGTCGTGATCGGCGTGGTCGTCGGGGTCGGGCTCGGCCTGCTGATGGGCTCGGTCGGATGGCTGCGCAGCGTGCTCGAGCCGTGGCTGACCTTCCTGCGCGCCCTGCCGCCGCTGGCCTACTTCTTCCTGCTGGTGATCTGGCTGGGTATCGACGAGGCGCCCAAGATCACGCTGCTCGCGCTGGCCGCACTGCCCCCGGCCGCAGTGGCGACCACCGCGGCCGTCGTCGCCGCACCCGTCGGTCTGCAGGAGGCGGCCCGGGCCCTGGGGGCAAGCCGGGCGCAGGTCATCCGCGACGTGGTGGTGCCCTCGGCGCTGCCGGAGACCTTCACCGGGATCCGCCTGGCCGTGGGCATGGCCTACTCGTCGGTGGTGGCCGCCGAACTGTTCAACGGCATCCCCGGCATCGGCGGATTGGTCAAGGACGCAAGCAATTACAACAACACCCCGGTCGTGCTGGTCGGGATCTTCGCCATCGGGATCTCGGGTCTGGTGATCGACGGCGTGCTGCGGGCTGCTGAACGGCGGGCCGTCCCTTGGAGAGGAAAGATATGAGATTCAAGTCGTTGCTGGCGGCTGCCGCGCTCTCCATGGTCACGTTGGCCGGCTGCGCGGTGGATCATTCCGGGGAGAACTCATCGAAGCCCACCATTCGTCTTGGCTACCAGTCCTTTCCGAGTGGGGACCTGATCGTCAAGAACAACAAGTGGCTCGAAGAGGCGCTGCCCGACTACAACATCAAGTGGACCAAGTTCGACTCCGGGGCCGACGTCAACACCGCGTTCATCGCCAAGGAGCTCGACTTCGGTGCCCTGGGCTCGAGCCCGGTGGCCCGCGGTTTGTCGGCTCCGCTGAACATTCCGTACAAGGTGGCGTTCGTACTCGACGTCGCCGGTGACAATGAGGCCCTGGTGGCTCGTGACGGCGCCGGCGTGAACTCGATCGCCGATCTTCGGGGCAAGCGCGTCGCCACGCCCTTCGCGTCCACCGCGCATTACAGCCTGTTGGCGGCACTGGCGCAGAACGGCTTGTCGGCCAAAGACGTTCAGCTGATCGATCTGCAGCCGCAGGCCATTCTGGCGGCCTGGGAGCGCGGCGACATCGCCGCGGCCTACAGCTGGTTGCCCACGCTGGACCAGCTCCGCAAAACCGGCAAGGATCTGATCACCAGCCGGCAGCTGGCAAAGGACGGCAAACCCACGCTGGACCTCGCCGCGGTGTCCGACGAGTTCTCCACCGCGCATCCCGAGGTCGTCGATATCTGGCGCCAGCAGCAGGCCCGCGCGCTGAACGTCATCAAGAACGACCCGCAGGCCGCGGCCAAGGCGATCGCGGCCGAGGTTGGGCTCAGCCCGGAAGATGTTGCCGGACAACTCAAGCAGGGTGTCTACCTGACGCCGGCCGAGGTGGCCTCGCCCGAGTGGCTGGGTAGTGACGGCGCACCGGGCAACATCGCCGCCAACCTGCAGAGCGCCTCGCAGTTCCTGGCGGACCAGAAGCAGATCCCCGAGGCCGCGCCGCTTGAGGCTTTCAAGGGCGCCATCTACACGAAGGGGTTGCCAGATGTCATCGCCAATCAGTGACAGCAGTGACGCCTCCGGCGCTCTGAAGATCAAGAATGTCGCGCACCGCTACGGGCGCGGTTCGGACGAGGTGACCGCGCTCGGCCCGGTGGATCTCGACGTCGAACCCGGCTCGTTCCTGGTCCTGGTGGGCGCGTCGGGGTGCGGCAAGAGCACACTGCTGCGCCTGATCGCCGGGTTCGAAACCCCATCCGAGGGGGAGGTCGAGGTGTCCGGTTCCCGCCCGACACCCGGGGTCACCTCAGGCGTGGTGTTCCAGCAGCCGAGGCTGTTCCCGTGGCGTACCGTCGGCGGCAATGTGGACCTGGCGCTCAAGTACGCCAACGTGCCGCGTGAGCGACGGGCGGAGCGGCGAGAAGAACTGCTCGAGCGTGTCGGGCTGGAAGGCACTGCCAAACGCAGGATCTGGGAGATCAGCGGCGGGCAGCAGCAGCGCGTCGCGATCGCGCGGGCGCTGGCCGCCGAGACTCCGCTGTTCCTGTTGGACGAGCCGTTCGCGGCCCTTGATGCGCTGACCCGCGAGCGGTTGCAGGAGGATGTCCGCCAGGTGAGCGCGGAGTCCGGTCGCACAACGGTTTTCGTGACCCACAGTGCCGACGAGGCCGCATTCCTGGGTTCGCGGATCGTGGTGCTGACGCGGCGGCCTGGGAAGATCGCCCTGGACCTGCCGGTGGAACTGCCGCGTGCCGGCGTCGACGCTCACGAACTGCGCCGCTCGCCGGAGTACCTCAAGTTGCGGACGGATGTGAGTGAGGCGGTCAAACTAGCCGCCGCGTAGAAGTGTCCGCCGTCGAGCAGGTGAATCTCGGCGTCGATTGCGTCTTTGCCGAAGGCTCGGGCTCCGTCGGGACCGAAGATCGGATCACCCTCGCCCCACACGGCCAGCACGGGAACCCTACTGGTGCGCAGGTATTCGTGCAGTGCTGGGTATAGCGGGGCATTGGTGGCTTTGATGCCGTCGACGCTCAATGCGGTCCGCACTCCCGCCTCGGTCTCGGGGGTCTGCTCGCGCTGGTAGGCCCATACCCGGGTCCAGAAGCTCTCGACGAAACCTTCGTCGTAGCCATTGGCGCCGTAGTCCTGGACGTAGATCGCGTATCGGGACACCCCCGAGGTGGTTCAGCAGCCCGTCGGTGAGGTCGGCCAGGGCGTCGAAGGTGTAGTCGAACTCGGTGACCGCCGGCGCATCGGAGTGCCCGTAGCCCAGTTGATCGGGCGCGATGACGTGGTAGCGCCCGGCCAGCCGCGGGATGAGTCGCGGAACATGTACGAACTCGTCGGCAATCCGGGCGCGCGTGACGGAGAACGGCGTGAACTGGGAACTGGATGTCGGCGACGATGCGATGCGCGGCGCCCCGCGGGCCATCCTGGCATGGGATGCGCTGCGGGTCGCGAGTCCGGGGCGACTACGTGCGTGCGCAAACCCGGATTGTCAGCTCTTCCTGATAGATCGGACGAAGCCGAACACAAAACGGTGGTGTTCGATGGCTACCTGCGGAAACCGCATGAAGGCGCGCCGGCATCACCAGCGCGCGAGGACTGCGAAAACTGACGAACAGTCCTGATTACACCGGGGGATAGGCCGGCGGCGGGTAGACGCCACGCAGACCCCAGGCCAGCCACGGAAAGAAGAAGTCGCTCTCGTCGCTGACGTCGTAGTCAGGATTCGGATCCATTCCCGCAGTCTAGACGTAGGACGGCGGGCCGGAACAGGGTCAGGAAAGGAATTGCCTACACTGATCAACCATCTAGTTGATTGATTTCCTGGGCAAGGTCCGGGCGATGCTGATAGTGAGTGTGCTATGTCATCCGATGCAGAGGGCGGCCGGGTCCGCGGAGGCGCGGCTGCCAACGGGAGCTCCCGCCGCGACGAGCTGCTGACCGTCGCGGCCAAACTGTTCGCCGCCCGCGGCTATCACGGCACCCGGATGGACGATGTCGCCGAGGCCGTCGGACTGAACAAGGCCACGGTCTACCACTACTACTCGAGCAAGTCGCTGATCCTCTACGACATCTACAAGGGCACCGCGGACTTCACCGTCGAGGCCCTGCATGATGACCCGACCGCTTCGGCACGGGAAACCATCTACAACTTCACCCGGCGGCTGATGGTGGGCATCGCCACCGACCTGGAACGCGCCGCGGTGTACTTCCAGGAAGGCCCGTACATCGCGGAATGGTTCACCGAGGAGCAGGTGGCCTACATCCGTCGTGCTGAGACCCAGGTCTACGAGCATGTCCGCGACGTGATCGACCGCGGTATCGCGAGCGGTGAGTTCTACGACTGCGACTCCCACGTGCTCGCCCTCGGCTACATCGGCATGACGCTGGGTTCCTACCGCTGGTTGCGACCGCACGGCAGGAGGAGCGCCCAGGAGATCGCCGTCGAGTTCAGCACGGCGCTGCTGCGCGGGCTGATCCGTGACGAGACGGTCCGCAACGAATCCCCGCTGGGGGTCGAGATCGAGGAGAAGGCCTAGAACGTGACTGATCTGTTCCGACTGGACGGCAAGGTCGCCGTCGTCACCGGGGGTGGTCGGGGCATCGGGCTCATGATGGCCCGAGGCCTGCTGCAGGCGGGGGCGTCCGTGTACGTCTCGAGCCGCAAGGAGGCCGAGCTGGCCGCGGCGGTGGACGCGTTGTCCCCACTCGGCCGGATCTCCGCAGTGCCTGCCGACCTTGGAACCGCCGAGGGCGTTGCGACACTGGCGACGGCAGTCGCCGAGCGTGAGGACGCGATCCACGCGTTGTTCAACAACGCGGGCGCCGCGTGGGGCGCACCGTACGAGGAGTTCCCGGAATCCGGGTTCGACAAGGTCTACGACGTCAACGTCAAGGGCGTGTTCCTGCTGACCCGGGCGCTCACCCCACTGCTGAATTCCGGTGCCACCGAACAAGACCCGGCACGCGTCATCAACACCGGCAGCATCGACGGCATCGTCGCGCCCGGTAAGGGCCGCGACAACTTCTCCTATAGCGCGAGCAAGGCCGCAGTGCACATGCTGACCAAGCATCTGGCGGGTGAACTCGCCCCGCGGATCCTGGTCAACGCGATCGCGCCGGGGCTCTTCGAATCTCGGATGACCAAGGAGATGCTGCGGGCCGGATCCGAAGCTGTGGGGTCGGCCCTGCCGCTCGGTCGCATCGGAGCGCCTGACGACATCGCCGGGATCTCGGTGTTCCTGGCCAGCCGGGCCAGCGCGTACATCACCGGTGCGGTGATCCCGGTCGACGGCGGCGTGAGCAGCATCAGCTGACGGGCAGGGTGAACCAACCCCAGGCCAGGTAGGCGAACACACCGATGAACACGATGTCGCCGGCCATGTAGAGCCATTCGCTGCGCCGGAATCTGGTCGTGGCGGCCCCGGCCATGAACAGTGCCAGGCCGCAGGCGGCCAGCGGGGTCAGCACCGGTGCGATGCCCACCGCGGCGGGCAGCACCAGGCCGACCGCGCCGACCAGTTTGATGGTCGCGATCGCCGTGAGGTGGCCGTCACCGAAGTCGTCGACCCAATGCTGGTTGTTGCCCAGTGATCGGTACCTCTGCCGCGACATCGCGAGCAGGGTGGTCCCGCCTGCGGCGTAGGCCGCCGCGGCGATGACGGTGACGATCCAGAGAGTGGTGTGCATTCCTCGCTCCTTTCGTGGTTACGTCGGGTGGTGCCGACTCGTCACTCTTATGACGGATCCGCGCGACGAGAGGTAACGCATGACGCCCGAGGGAGCACTGGCCGAGATATTCGAGCAGCAGCGCCCGCGACTGCTCGCGGTTGCCCACCGGGTCCTCGGCTCGCGGGCGGACGCCGAGGACGCCGTCCAGGAAGCGTGGCTACGTCTGTCCCGGCAGGACGCGAACTCGGTCGACAACGTTGCCGGATGGTTGACGACCGTGGTGGGCCGCATCTGTATCGACACGTTGCGGGCACGCAGCAGCCGCGCCGAAGTGTCAGCCGCCGCCGATATTCCAGAACTCGTCGTCACCGAGGACGTCGATACACCGGAGGACGCCGCGGTACTCGCGGACTCGGTCGGTCTGGCGATGCTCGTCGTGCTGGGATCGCTGCGCCCCGACGAACGTCTCGCCTTCGTCCTGCACGACATGTTCGCCGTGCCGTTCGCCGAGATCGGCCAGATCCTCGACAGGTCGAGCGATGCCGTCAAGATGATGGCCAGCCGGGCGCGCCGGAAGGTGCAGGACGTGCCGCCGCCCACCGCGGACCGCCGCCGCAAGCAGGAGCAGCGCGAGGTCGTCGACGCCTTCCTGGCGGCCGCCCGTGATGGTGACTTCGACGCACTGCTGCGGGTTCTGGATCCCGACGTCAGCTGGCAGCGGTACACGGCCGCCGGCGTGACCGTCGGGACCGGGCCGGACGCTGTCATCGCTGCGGCCCGGCGCGGCCAAGGGACCCGCGTCGTGGCGCGGCGGGTGTCGGTGAACGGAGAGCCAGGGATCCTGGCGTGGGGGCCGACCGGTCATCCGCTCGGCCTCATGGCCTGCACCGTGGACGGGGGCCGGCTGGTCGGGATCGTGTCGATCGTCGATCCGCGACGGCTGGCCCGGATGTCGCTGCCCGAGCCGCCCGCCGACGATTAACCTGACTGGATGAAGTCGACGATCCTCTCGCGGCGCGACCTGGACTTTCTGCTCTACGAGTGGTTGGACGTCGAAAAGCTCACGGCATTGGACCGATTCACCGAACACTCCCGCGAGACTTTCGACGGGGTGCTGGATCTGTGCGAGCAACTCGCGACGCGCTACTTCGCGCCCCACAACAAACTCAGCGACGCCAACGAGCCGACGTTCGACGGGCAGACCGTCACGCTGATCCCCGACGTCAAAGAAGCGTGGGATGCCTTCGCGGCGGCCGATCTGATCGCGATGGGGATGGACGCGGAGGTCGGCGGCGCGCAACTGCCGGTCACCGTCGCGCAGGCCGCGTTCGCCTGGATCGCCGCGGCCAACGTGTCGACCTCGGGCTATGTGATGCTGACCATCGCCAACGCCAATCTGGTGGCTCACTTCGGTACTCCGGAGCAGATCGACACTTTCGTCAAACCGATGCTGGCCGGCCGGTTCTCGGGCACCATGGCGTTGTCGGAGACCCAGGCCGGATCGTCGCTGGCCGACATCACCACCCGCGCCGAGCAGCAGCCCGACGGCACGTACCGGCTGTTCGGTTCGAAGATGTGGATATCGGGGGCCGAGCATGAGCTCACCGAGAACATCGTGAACCTCGTCCTGGCCAAGATTCCCGGTGGTCCGGCCGGCACCAAGGGCATCTCGCTGTTCATCGTGCCCAAGTACCTGGCCGACGGCGCCCGCAACGGCGTGGCCATCTCCGGGCTCAATCACAAGATGGGGCAACGCGGTATTACCAACACCGTGCTCAACTTCGACGGCGCCGTCGGCTACCTCGTGGGTGAGCCGCACCGCGGCATCATCTACATGTTCCGCATGATGAACGAGGCCCGACTGGGTGTCGGGATGGGCGCCGTGGCGCTCGGCTATACCGGCTATCTCAAGTCACTGGAGTACGCGCGCGAGCGTCCGCAGGGCCGGCCGCTGGGCGTCAAGGACCCGTCGACCCCGCAGGTGCCGATCATCGAGCATGCCGACGTCAAGCGAATGTTGTTGGCGCAGAAGGCCTATGTCGAAGGGGGGCTTGCTCTGCTGCTGTACTGCGCCAACCTCATAGACAGGGATGCCACCGGTGACAGTGCTGTCCTCGACATTCTCACGCCGGTCGCCAAGAGTTGGCCGTCGCAGTGGTGCGTGGAGGCCAACAGCCTGGCGATCCAGGTCCACGGTGGCTACGGCTACACGCGTGAGTACGACGTCGAACAGCATTACCGGGACAACCGGCTGAATCCGATCCACGAGGGCACCCACGGCATTCAGAGCCTGGACCTGTTGGGCCGCAAGGTGACCCAGAACGGCGGGGCCGGCCTCGCCGCACTAGGGGAGCGGATCGCGGCGACGGTCACGGCGGCTTCGGGTGCGGCTCCTGAGTTGGCCGCCCAGCTGGACGCGACCTGGCAGCGCCTGGTTTCGGTCACCGGCGCGATGTTCGGCTCCGGTGACGTCGAGGCCGCGATGGCCAACAGTGCGGTGTACCTCGAGGCGTTCGGGCACATCGTCGTCGCCTGGATCTGGCTCGAGCAGTTCCTGGCCGCCTCGGGGCGCGACGGCGATTTCTATGACGGCAAGCGGCAGGCCGCCCGGTATTTCTTCCGCTACGAATTGCCCAAGACCGCACCGCAATTGGACCTGCTGGAGAGCCTGGACCGAACCACGCTCGAGATGCGCGACGACTGGTTCTGACAAGTTGGTTAGTTGAAGCTGATGATCTGCCGCACCGCCCGGCCTTCGGCCAACTCGTCCATGCCCGTGTTGATGTCCTCGAGCGCGATGGTCGACGACACCAGTTGCTCCACGGGCAGGCGGCCCGCGCGCCACAACTCGACGAACCGGGGGATATCGCGAGCCGGCACCGCCGAGCCCAGATAACTTCCGATCAACGATCGACCTTCGGCTACGAAACCTAACGGCGACACCGAGATTCGGGCATCCGGACGGGGCAGGCCGACGGTGATCGTGCGCCCGCCCGGCCCGGTGAGTGCGATCGCGGTCTCCAGCGCCGCGGGATGACCGGCCGCCTCGATCACCACCCGCGCTTTGAGGTCGGCAGCCTGTTCGGGCGTGTAGGTCTCGTGCACGCCGAGTGCGCGGGCCCGGTCCAACTTGTCCGATAAGTTGTCCACCCCGATCACCCGCACGTCGTTGTGTGCGAGCGCAGTGAGCGCCGCAGCCATGCCGACTCCGCCCAATCCGACCACGATCACGGTGTCGCCAGGCCGTGGCTTACCCACATTGAGCACGGCGCCCCCGCCGGTGAGCACCGCACACCCCAATAAGGACGCGACAACTGGGTCAACATCTGGGGGGACGGGCACCACCGAGCGGCGGTCCACGACGGCGTAGGTGGCGAAGCCGGATACCCCGAGGTGATGGAACACCGGTTGGCCGTCGCGGGTCAGCCGGATGTCGCCGTTCATCAAGGTGCCCGCGCCGTTGGCGGCCGACCCGGGGCCGCACGGTGTCAGGCCGTCGCTGGCGCATGCGGGGCAATCCCCGCAGCGCGGCAGGAACGTCATCACCACCCGTTGGCCCACCGGCAGATCGCTGTCACCGGCCTCGACGATCCCGGCGGCTTCGTGGCCCAACAGCATCGGGACCGGGCGTACCCGGTTGCCGTCCACGACCGACAGATCGGAGTGGCACAGCCCCGCGGCCTCGATGCGCACCAGCAGTTCGCCCGGGCCTGGTGCGGCGAGGTCGAGGTCGCTCACCTGGATCGGTTGCGATGTGGCGTACGGGCGGGAGAGGCCGATGTGCTCGAGGACGGCTCCGCGGATCTTCATACGCACCAGCCTGTCACCTGCTGTCAGACTTCAGCCATGACCGACGCAGCCGACCTCACCCGCGATGATTTTCCGCTGCACTGGCCGGTGCTGACCAGATGGACCGACAACGACATGTTCGGTCACCTCAACAACGCGGTGTACTACGAGCTGTTCGACACCGCGATCAACGGGTGGATCAACACCAACTGCGACGTCGACCCCGTGACCGCGCCGTGGCTGGGTGTGGTGGCCGAGTCCGGGTGCCGTTACTTCGCGGAGTTGAAGTTCCCCGACCCGTTGGTCGTCGGTCTTGCGGTGGCCCGGCTGGGGAACAGCAGTGTCACTTACCGGCTCGGGCTGTTCGAGCCGGACGGGCCGGTCGCGGCAGTCGGCCATTGGGTGCATGTATATGTGGACCGGACCTCGCGCAGTCCGGTACCGATTCCCGGCGTGATCCGCGACCTGCTGCAGTCGATATGCTCGCCGGATGCCACTCGTGAGCAAGACCGTCGAGGTTGAAGCCCCTGCCGAGAAGATCCTGGCGATCGTCGCCGATTTCGAGGCGTACCCGCAGTGGAACCCTGAGATCAAGGGCTGCTGGATCCTGGCCCGCTACGACGACGGCCGGCCCAGCCAGCTGCGGCTCGACGTCGAGATCCAGGGTCAGGCCGGCTCATTCATCAACGCGGTCTACTACCCGGCGGAAAATCAGATCTTCACCGTGCTGCAGCAGGGTGACCATTTCACCAAGCAGGAGCAGCGGTTCTCGGTCGTGCCGCTCGGGGAGAGCAGCACGCTGCTCCAGGTTGACCTCGAGGTCGAGGTCAAGCTGCCGATCCCGGCCATGATGGTCAAGAAGCTCATCGGCGACACCCTGGACCACCTGGCCAACGCCCTCGTCGCCAGGGTGCAGCAGCTGTCCGCCTAGGCCGCGCGGTCCGCGGCTGCCGCGCGCAGTTCCAGCACGCGATTGCGGACGCGGCACCCGGCGGCTCCAGCGTCAGCACATCAGTCCCACATTCCGATGTCGTTGAGCCGTGTGATGAGCCGTTGGGCGGCGTCGGTGAACTGGTTTGCGTTGAGCTCGACTGCGGCCGCTGCGTCTCGCCGGCGCAGCGCGTCGATCAGCAACCGGTGATTCTCCACGGCCTCGGTGCCCCATTTCGGATCCGTCGAATAGATCAGGGACGGCAGATACCGCGCGACGTGCAGGAGGAACCAGGCCAGCTTGATCCGGCCGCTGGTGTGGTTGAAGGCCCGGTGAAAGGCGAATTCGGCCGACGAGATCGCCCCGGGATCCTGGTCGTGGACGGCGGCGGCGAGTTCAGCGTTGAGCTGCTCCAGCTCGTCGACCTGCGCCGGGGTGATGCGGGTCGTGACGGTAGCGGCCAGCTCACGGGCGATGGTGGCCTGCAGCCAGAAGATGTCTTCGACGTCGGCGCGGGTCAGCGGCACCACGACGTGTCCGCGGTTCGGCTCCAGCTGGACCATGCCCTCGCCGCGCAGGGTGCGCAGTGCCTCCCGCACGGGGGTGATGCTGACCCCGAGTGCCGCCGCGGTCTCGTCGAGGCGGACGAATGTCCCGGGCCGCAGGACGCCGGTCATGATCTCGGCCCGCAGTTGGGCGGCGACCTCGTCGGAAAGTTGCTCGCGCCGTCCTCCGCGACGACGTTGCACGGCCGCTCTGGCAGGTGCATTCACGCGAATCCGGTCGCCTTTCTGGTGGGCTTGTCGCCGAGGCGCCGAGGCCATAGTGTGACCGGGGCAACCCCATGTTTGATCAAATATAAAATTCGTGCAACTCGATACCGATGGAGTACAGATCCGTTGACTGCCGAGCCGTTCCCCACCGAGCAGCCGTACCTGGCCCGTCGCCAGAACTGGGCCAACCAACTGACCCGGCATGCCCTGATGCAGCCCGACAAGACCGCGCTGCGGTTCCTGGGGCACACCACCACGTGGCGCGAGCTCGAACATCGGGTGAGCAAATTGGCCGGCGCCCTGAGCCGGCGCGGGGTCGGCTTCGGCGACCGCGTGCTGATCCTGATGCTGAACCGGCCCGAGTTCGTCGAGGCGATGCTGGCGGCCATCAAGCTTGGTGCCGTCGCGGTGCCGGTGAACTTCCGCATGACTCCGCCTGAGGTGGCTTTCCTGGTCAGCGATTGCGAGGCTCGCGTGATCGTCACCGAGCCCGTGCTCGCCGGAGTCGCCACGGCGGTACGCGATCTCGATGCCACGCTGTCGACGGTCATCGTGGCCGACGCACCCACCGAGGATGGCGTCCTGGGCTACGGGGACCTGATCGCCGAAGAAGGCGACCCCGCGCAACCGGTTGACATCCCCGGCGATGCCCCCGCGCTGATCATGTACACCTCGGGCACGACCGGCCGGCCCAAAGGCGCAGTGCTGACCCACAACAACCTCGCCGGGCAGGGCATGACCAACCTGTTCACCACCGGCGTCGACATCAACAACGATGTCGGCTTCATCGGCGTCCCGCTGTTCCACATCGCAGGTGTCGCCGGAAACGTGAACACTGGTCTGACGCTCGGCCTGCCGACGGTCATCTATCCGCTCGGCGCATTCGACCCGGGTGCGTTGCTCGACGTGCTGGCGGCCGAGAAGGTCACCGCGATCTTCCTGGTTCCTGCGCAGTGGCAGGCGGTTTGCGCTGAGCAGAAAGCCAACCCGCGGGACCTGTGTCTGCGGGCCCTGTCATGGGGCGCTGCGCCGGCTTCGGACACGTTGCTGCGCGCAATGGCCGAGACGTTCCCGGGCAGCCAGATCCTTGCTGCGTTCGGCCAGACCGAGATGTCGCCGGTCACCTGCATGTTGTTGGCGGACGATGCAATTCGCAAGCTCGGCTCGGTCGGTCAGGTGATCCCCACCGTTTCGGCCCGCATCGTGGACGAGAACATGAACGACGTCCCGGTCGGCGAGGTCGGCGAGATCGTCTACCGCGCCCCAACTTTGATGGCGGGCTACTGGAACAACCCCAAGGCGACCGCGGAGGCGTTCGCCGGTGGCTGGTTCCACTCCGGTGATCTGGTTCGTCAGGACGACGAAGGCTACATCTGGGTCGTCGACCGCAAGAAGGACATGATCATCTCCGGTGGCGAGAACATCTACTGCGCGGAGGTCGAGAACGTCCTCGCCGGGCATCCCGTCATCACTGAGGTCGCCGTGATCGGCCGGCATGACGAGAAGTGGGGCGAGGTTCCGGTTGCAGTGGTGGCCATCAGCAGAGGCGACGCACTGAACCTTGGGGATCTCGACGGCTTCCTCACCGAACGCCTGGCGCGCTACAAGCACCCGAAGGCGCTGGAAATCGTTGATGCCCTCCCCCGCAACCCCTCGGGCAAGGTGCTCAAGACCGAACTCAGGGAACGTTTCGGCTCACCGATCAGCGCCCACTAGGGTTGACGGTTGCGAAAGTAACTCAGTATCAACGGTTTCTGCAGGTCGCGACCAGAGTTTGCTGTCTTTGCATGCCCTTGTTAACGGTTGATGGCACAATCCTCCCGATGCAGTGCACGGCCCGGTTTTTATCGGGTACAGTCCGGTGGTCTCAATTACTACTCGCGAGTAGGGAGAGACGGATCACACAAGCTGACAGGCGACGAGGAGGGGGCGTGCGACACGTCCAGGGGGCGCACCGGTGACGGCGCCTGCCGACGGTCTCGTCGGCTACGTACGTGGTCAATTGGAGAAGCCGCTGGCTATGGTCGGTGGCTTCTTCAAGATGACTGTGCTCACTGGAAAGGCCTTTCTCACACGGCCTTTCCAGTGGAAAGAGTTCGTGTTGCAGAGCTGGTTCCTGATTCGGGTGGCCTTCCTGCCCACGCTCGCGGTGTCGATCCCGCTGACCGTGCTCATCATCTTCACGCTCAACATCCTGTTGGCGGAGTTCGGTGCGGCTGACGTCTCGGGCGCCGGGGCCGCACTGGGTGCGGTTACGCAGCTCGGTCCTCTGGTGACGGTGCTCGTGGTGGCCGGTGCCGGATCGACCGCGATTTGCGCAGACCTGGGTGCCCGCACCGTGCGTGAGGAGATCGACGCACTCGAGGTGCTGGGCATCGACCCCATCGAGCGGTTGGTCGTTCCCCGTGTGGTGGCGTCTACGTTCGTGGCCTTCATGCTCAACGGCGCCGTGATCACCATCGGCCTGATCGGTGGCTTCTTCTTCGGTGTCTATGTCCAGAACGTGTCCGCCGGTGCCTACGTGTCCACGCTGACCCTGCTCACCGGGTTCCCCGAGGTGATGATCTCGGTCATCAAAGCCACCCTGTTCGGCCTGATCGCCGGACTCGTCGGCTGCTACCGGGGCCTGACGGTGGCCGGTGGGTCCAAGGGCGTCGGCACCGCGGTGAACGAGACCCTGGTGCTGTGCGTGGTGGCATTGTTCGCAGTCAACGTCGTGCTCACCACCATCGGTGTGCGGTTCGGAACAGGGCATTGACATGAGTACCGCAACAGTCCTTCGCTCCCGGTTCCCGCGGGCTTTCTCGCGCACCTCCGACATCGCGGGCACGCCGGCCCGGTTCCTCGACAGCATGGGCCACGTCGCGTGGTTCGTCGTCCAGGCCATCGGCTCCATCCCGCATGCGTTCCGGCACTACCGCCGTGAGGCTCTGCGGTTGGTCGCCGAGATCGGTATGGGTACCGGCGCAATGGCCGTCATCGGCGGCACCGTGGCCATCATCGGCTTCGTCACGCTGTCGGCCGGCTCCCTCATCGCCATCCAGGGCTTCGCCTCCCTGGGCAATATCGGTGTCGAGGCGTTCACCGGCTTCTTCGCCGCCCTGGCAAACATCCGCGTCGTCGCCCCGGTCGTCACCGGTCAGGCGCTGGCTTCCACGGTCGGCGCCGGTGCGACCGCCGAACTCGGCGCCATGCGCATCAGCGAAGAGATCGATGCGCTGGAAGTCATGGGCATCAGGTCGATCTCGTATCTGGTGTCCACCCGCCTCATCGCCGGGTCGATCGTCATCATCCCGCTGTACGCCGGGGCCGTCCTGCTGTCCTTCCTGTCTGCGCAGTTCGTCACGACGATCTTCTACTCGCAGTCGGTCGGCACGTATGAGCACTACTTCCACACGTTCTTGCGCGTCGACGACGTAATGTGGTCCTTCCTCCAGGTCATTGTCATGTCCATCGTGGTCATGTTGAACCACTGCTACTTCGGTTATTACGCGAGTGGCGGTGCTGTCGGTGTGGGTGAGGCAGTGGGGAGGTCGATGCGAACCTCGTTGATCGCAATCGTGTTGGTGGTCCTGTTGGCATCGTTGGCGCTCTACGGCACCGACCCCAACTTCAACCTCACGGTGTAGCGGCATGACAACACCTCAAGCATCTCTGAACAAGCCCAAAATCCCGCCGTACAAGTTGGCCGGCTTGGTCCTCGCCCTCGTTGCCGTGGTGATCCTGGCGTTGACGTGGATGCAGTTCCGCGGGACGTTCGAGAAGAAGACGCAACTGACGGTTTTGTCCGGACGGGCCGGCCTGTCGATGGACCCGGGCTCGAAGGTCACCTTCAACGGGGTGCCCATCGGGCGGCTGGCATCGGTCGACGTCGTCACTGTCGACGACAACCCCGAGGCCAAGCTGACCCTGGACGTCAAGCCCCAGTACCTGAAGCTGATCCCGGAGAACGTGAGTGCGGAACTGCGGGCCACCACGGTGTTCGGCAACAAGTACATCTCGTTCCTGTCGCCGCCGAACCCGTCGAAGGAGCGGTTGTCGCCGTCCACGCCGATCCGCGCGCAGGGTGTGACGACGGAATTCAACACGCTGTTCGAGACCATCACCGCGATCTCCGAGCAGATCGACCCCATCAAGCTGAACCAGACACTGACCGCGACCGCGCAGGCGCTCGACGGTCTGGGTGACAAGTTCGGCCAGTCGATCGTCAACGGCAACGACATCCTGTCCGACCTCAACCCGCGCATGCCCCAGATCCGCCGGGACATCTCCGGTCTGGCCGATCTGGGCGAGGTTTATGCCAACGCCGGGCCAGACCTGTTCGACGGCCTGACCAACGCCGTCACCACTGCCCACACGCTCAACGAGCAGCGCGGCAACCTCGACCAGGCCCTGGTGGCCGCGGTCGGCTTCGGCAACACCGGCGGCGACATCTTCGAACGCGGCGGCCCCTACCTGGTCCGCGGCGCGCAGGACCTGCTGCCGACCTCGGCACTGCTCGACAAGTACAGCCCGGCACTGTTCTGCACGATCCGCAACTACCACGACGCCGGCCCGAAACTTGCGGGCGCACTTGGTGGTAACGGTTACTCGCTGCAGACCCAGTCGTTGGTGATCGGCGTGGGCAACCCGTACGTCTTTCCCGACAACCTGCCGCGGATCAACGCCAAGGGCGGCCCCGAGGGCCGACCCGGCTGCTGGCAGCCGATCACCAAGGACCTGTGGCCCATGCCGTACCTGGTGATGGATACCGGCGCATCGATCGCGCCATACAACCACCTCGAGATGGGACAACCTCTCGTGGCCGAGTACGTGTGGGGACGCCAAGTGGGGGAGAACACGATCAACCCATGAGCATCAAGGGCACGATTATCAAGCTCGGCATCTTCTCACTGGTGCTGCTCACCTTTACTGCGATCATCTTCGTGGTCTTCGGCCAGCTCCGGTTCAACCGGACCTCCGAGTACTCGGCGATCTTCAAGAACGTCAGCGGTTTGCGCACCGGGCAGTTCGTCCGGGCGTCCGGTGTCGAGGTCGGCAAGGTCTCGGGCGTCAAGCTGGTCAACGGTGGCCAGCAGGCCGAGGTCACGTTCAACGTCGAGAAGTCGCTGCCGTTGTTCGATCAGACGACGGCCGCGATCCGCTACCAGGACCTGATCGGTAACCGCTACCTGGAACTCAAGCGCGGCGAGAGCAATACGAAGATTGCGCCCGGTAGTACCATTCCGCTGGAACGCACCGAGCCGGCGCTGGACCTCGACGCACTCGTCGGCGGCTTCCGTCCGCTGTTCCAGTCGCTGAGCCCGGAGAAGGTCAACACCATCTCCCAGTCGATCATCACGATCTTCCAGGGCCAGGGCGGCACCATCAACGACATCCTCGACCAGACGGCGCAGCTCACCTCGAGCATCGCCGACCGGGATCAGGCCATCGGTGAGGTGATCAAGAACCTCAACATCGTCCTGGACACCACCGTTGCGCATCAGCAGCAGTTCAACGACACCCTGAAGAACTTCGAGACGTTGATCACCGGGCTGAAGAACCGTGCCGATCCGATCGGGTCCTCGGTGGCCAACATCAGCAATGCGGCTGGTTCGCTGGCGGATCTGCTGTCCGACAACCGCCCGCTGCTCAAGGACACCATCGGTCAACTCGAGGTCATCCAGCAGCCGCTGATCGACCAGAAGCAGCAATTGAACGACATCCTGGTGCAGTTCCCACAGGCGTTGAAGATCATCGGCCGTGCCGGTGGCATCTACGGTGACTTCTTCAACTTCTATGCCTGTGACCTTTCGTTGAAGCTCAACGGGTTGCAGCCGGGCGGCCCCGTCCGAACCGTCAGACTCAGTTCACAGCCGTCGGGTAGGTGCACGCCGAGATGAGGACACTGCAAGGTTCCGACCGCTTCCGCAAAGGCCTGATGGGCGTGGCGGTGGTGGCGCTGGTGATCGGCGTCGGCTCGACGTTGACGAGTGTGCCGATGCTGTTCGCGGTCCCCACGTATTACGGCCAGTTCTCCGATACCGGAGGCCTGAGCCTGGGTGACAAGGTGCGCATCGCAGGTATGGATGTCGGCACGGTCAAGAGCATGGACATCAACGGCGACAAGGTTGAGATCGGCTACACCCTGGGTGGCAAGACGATCGGTACCGAGAGCCGCGCGGCGATCCGTACCGACACGATCCTGGGTCGTAAGAACATCGAGATCCAGCCGCGCGGCAGCCAGACGCTGCCGCCGCGCGGCATGTTGCCGCTGGGACAGACGACCACGCCGTACCAGATCTACGACGCGTTCCTCGATGTCACGCGCAACGCGTCGGGCTGGGACACCAACTCGGTCAAGGAATCGCTGAATGTCCTGTCGGA
This sequence comes from Mycobacterium sp. DL440, assembly GCF_011745145.1. Classification (NCBI taxonomy): domain Bacteria; kingdom Bacillati; phylum Actinomycetota; class Actinomycetes; order Mycobacteriales; family Mycobacteriaceae; genus Mycobacterium; species Mycobacterium sp. DL440. The sequence continues at coordinate 5,404,855 of NZ_CP050191.1, forward strand.
GACGGTCGATCAGACCTCGCCGCACCTGAGCGCCGCGCTGGACGGGGTGGCCAAGTTCTCCGAGACCATCGGCAAGCGCGATGAGGACGTCAAGAAGCTGCTGGCCAACGCCAACAAGGTGGCCACGATCCTCGGAGACCGCAGCACGCAGGTCAACCAGCTGCTGGTGAACGCCCAGACCCTGTTGGCCGCGGTCAACGAGCGGGGCCAGGCCGTGAGCATGCTGCTGGAGCGGGTGTCGTCGGTGTCGCATCAGGTCGAAGGCCTGATCAACGACAACCCGAACCTCAACCATGTGCTGGAGCAGCTGCGCACGGTCAGCGACCTGCTGGTCGAGCGCAAGCAGGACCTGGCGGACACGTTGACCGTCGCGGGCAAGTTCATCACCTCACTGGCAGAGGCGCTGGCCTCCGGCCCGTACTTCAAGGTGATGCTGGTCAACCTGATCCCGCCGCAGATCCTGCAGCCGTTCGTCGACTCCGCGTTCAAGAAGCGCGGCATCGACCCCGAGGAGTTCTGGCGCAACGCCGGCCTGCCGTCGGCCCGCTTCCCCGATCCCAACGGCCAGCGCCACGAGAACGGCGCCCCGCCGGCGGCTCCGACACCGCTGGAAGGCACCCCGGAGCATCCGGGACCTGCCGTCCCGCCCGGATCGCCGTGCTCGTACACGCCGACCGCGGCCGGAATCCCGTCCCCGGGCAACCCGATGCCGTGCGCCGGGGCCACCGTCGGGCCGTACGGGGACAACCCGTACGGGCCGAATTACGGTCCACCGGACCTGGCGACCTCCGCGCCGAATCCTGACGGCATCGCGCATTCACCGGGTGTGCCCAGTGGGGCCATTCCCGGCCAGATGCCGCCGGATCAGCCCGGTGCCCCGGTCGAGCTGGCGCCCGGCCCGCCCGGAGCCCGTACCGTTCCCATCGCCCCGTTGCCGGTGGCGCCAGGGCCCATCCCGGGTTACGCACCACACCCGCCGCCATTGAACGCACCCCCGGCACCGCCGGGGCCGGGTCCCGATGCAGGGCCGGTGGGTACACCGCCGCTGCCGGGTAACCCGCCGTTCCTTCCGCCCGGGTCGCAGGGATAGGCCGCAACTATGTCAACTGTTTTCAACGTGCGAAACCTCAAGTTGCCCAAGGCTTCACGGGCATCGATCATCGTCGGCGTGCTGGCGGTGGTGGCGGCCCTGGTGCTGGGCTACTTCGGTCTGAACCTGTACAAGAAGATGACCAACACCACGGTCACCGCGTACTTCCCCGAGGTCCTTGCGCTGTACCCCGGCGACAAGGTCCTCATCATGGGCGTCAAGGTCGGCGCGATCGACAGCATCGAGACCGACGGCGACAAGATGAAGGTCGTCTTCCACGTCAGCAACAAGTACAAGATGCCCGAGAACGCCACGGCGTCCGTACTGAACCCGAGCCTGGTGGCCTCGCGCGTCATCCAGCTGTCCCCGCCCTACACCGGCGGGCCGCAGATGAAGAACAACGCAGTCATCCCGATCGAGAACACCCAGATCCCGGTCGAATACGACGAGTTGCGCAACCAGATCACCCGTCTGCTCGACGAACTGGGCCCGACCGCCGAACAGCCCAAGGGCCCGTTCGGCGACATCATCGAGTCCTTCGCCGACGGGTTCCAGGGCAAGGGTGAACAGCTCAACCGCACCCTCAACGGGTTGTCGGAGGCATTGACCACGCTGAACCAGGGCCGCGGCGACTTCTTCCAGGTCGTCAAGAGCCTGGCGTTGTTCGTCAATGCCCTGCACAAGAGCGATCAGCAGTTCGTGGCGCTCAACAACGATCTGGCGCAGTTCACCAACTCGTTCACCAACACCGATCAGGAGTTGGCAACGGCCCTGCAGGATCTCAACCGGGTGCTCAAGACCACCCGTGAGTTCCTCGACAAGAACGGCGGGGTGCTCGCCCACGACGTGAACAACTTGTCGGAGGCGACGACGGCGATCCTGCAGCCCGAGCCGCGCAACGGTCTGGAGACGGGCCTGCACGCCTACCCGAACCTGGCAGCCAACGTGCTCAACATCGTCTCGCCCAACCAGGGTGGCATCGTGGGTCTGCCGGTTCTGCCGGGCCTGACCAACTTCTCCAACCCGTTGCAGTTCATCTGCAGTTCGATCCAGGCGGGTAGCCGGTTGGGGTACCAGGATTCGGCCGAGTTGTGCGCGCAGTACCTGGCGCCGATCCTCGACGCGATCAAGTTCAACTTCTTGCCGTTCGGCCAGAACCTGGCCAACACCGCGATGACGCTGCCCAAGCAGATCTCCTATTCGGATCCGCGCCTGCAGCCGCCAGGAGGCTACAAGGACACCACCGTCCCGGGCATCTGGTCGCGCGACACCTTGTTCTCGCACGGCAACCACGAGCCGGGCTGGACCGTGGCCCCGGGCATGCAGGGTGTGCAGGTGCAGCCGGCCACTCAGCAGATGCTGACCCCGGAGTCGTTGTCCGAGTTGATGGGTGGCCCGGACATCGTGGCGCCGCCGGCGCCGCCGGCGTTCGGGGCTCCTCCGGGAGGCAACCTGCCGGGACCGCCGAACTCGTACAACGAGACCAATCCGTTGCCGCCGCCGTGGTATCCGCAGCCCGGACCGCCGCCGGCGCCCGCGCCGGGTGTGATCCCGGGTGACCCGATGTCGGGTCCCGCACCGGCCGCAGCTCCCGCACCTGGCCCGGCTCCCGCCGGACCTGCGTTGCCTGCCGAGGCCGGAGGGCAGCCGTGATGATGAGCCGTTTGCGCGAAGAGCAGAGAGGCCGGATGAACGCACGCACATGGGGTCGCGTCGGTAGACGCGTCGCGGTGTTGTCGGCTTCCGCGCTGATCCTCACCTCGTGTGGGCAGTGGCGCGGCGTCGCCAACGTGCCGCTGCCGGGTGGGCCGGGCACCGAGTCCGGTCACACCACGCTGTACGTGCAGATGCCGGAGACGTTGGCGCTCAATGCCAACAGCCGGGTGCGGGTGCGCGACGTCTTCGTCGGCCGGGTCCGCAAGATCGAGCTGATCAACTGGACTCCGACGTTGACCGTCGACCTGGAGCCGGGCATCGTGCTGCCCAAGAACACCGAAGCCAAGATCGGCCAGACCAGCTTGCTGGGTTCGCAGCACATCGAGCTGAACCCCCCGGCGAAGCCGTCCGAGGAGAAGTTGCGCAACGGGGACACCATTCCGCTGGCGCAGTCGTCGGCGTACCCGACCATCGAGCGGACACTGGCCGGAATCTCCGGAATCCTGACCGGCGGTGGCATCCCGAACATCGAGACCATCCAGACCGAGGTGTTCAACATCCTCAACGGTCGCGCCGATCAGATCCGCGACTTTTTGGGCCGGCTCGATACGTTCACCGACGAGCTCAACCAGCAGCGCAACGACATCACCCGGGCAATCGATTCGACCAACCGGCTGTTGAACATCGTTGCGGCGCGCAATGACACGTTGGATCGGGTGCTGACCGAGTTCCCGCCGCTGATCCAGCACTTCGCCGACACGCGCGAGTTGTTCGCCGATGCGGTGACCTCGCTGGGCCGGTTGTCGAAGGCTGCTGACGACACGTTGTCGAACAGCAACGCCAACCTGCACACGAACCTGCAGAACCTGCAGCGGCCGCTCAAGCAGTTGGCGCGCTCGGCTCCGTATCTGGTTGAGGCGCTCAAGCTGATCCTCACGGTGCCGTTCAACATCGAGAACATCCCGAAGGCGGTGCGCGGCGACTACATCAACGTGTCGCTGACGATCGACTTGACGTTGAGCTCGGTGGACAACGCGTTCCTGTCCGGTACCGGTGTCTCGGGCATGCTCCGCGCGCTGGAGCAGGCGTGGGGCCGAGATCCGGCGACGATGATCCCGGACGTGCGGTTCACGCCGAACCCGCACGATGCACCTGGTGGCCCGCTTGTGGAAAGGGGGGAGTGAGATATGGTGCTGACCCGCTTCATCAAGATGCAGCTTGTTCTGTTCACGGTGCTGACGGCGATCGCCCTGGTTGTGCTGGCGCTGATTTATCTGCGGCTGCCGACCTGGGCCGGTGTCGGGATGTACCAGTTGAACGCCAACCTCCCGAATTCGGGCGGTTTGTACGCCACGGCCAACGTGACCTATCGCGGAACGACGATCGGCAAGGTCACCTCGGTGGAGCCCACCGAGCAGGGCGCCCACGTCAAGATGAACATTTACAACCAGTTCCGGGTGCCGATCGACGCCAGCGCCAACGTGCACTCGGTGTCGGCGGTGGGTGAGCAGTTCATCGACCTGGTCTCCAAGGGCGGTGCGAAGGAGTACTTCCGCGACGGTGACACGATCGAGATCGGCACCGTGCCCGCCGAGGTGGGCCCGTCGCTGGACGCCGCGCAGAGGGGCCTGGCAGCGCTGCCGAAGGAGAAGATCGCGGTCCTGCTCGACGAGACAGCGCAGGCCGTCGGTGGGCTCGGGCCGTCACTGCAGCATCTCGTCGATTCCACCCAGGCGATCGCCGGTGACTTCAAGGACAACATCGGGTCGATCAACGACATCGTCGAGAACTCCGGGCCGATCATCGACAGTCAGGTGAATTCGGGCGACGCGATCTCGCGGTGGGCCAAGAACCTGAACACGCTGGCCGCGCAGAGCGCCCAGAACGACGCCGCATTGCGCAGTGGCATCCAGCAGGCGGCGCCGACAGCCGATCAGCTGAACTCGGTGTTCGGTGACGTGCAGGAGTCGTTGCCGCAGACGCTGGCGAACCTGGAAATCGTCATCGACATGCTCAAGCGGTACAACAAGAACGTCGAGCAGGTGTTGGTGGCGCTGCCCCAGGGTGGTGCCGTCGCCCAGACCGCGACGATCTTCGCGCCCAAGGGCCTGCTGCACTTCGGCCTCGGCATCAACATGCCACCGCCGTGCCTGACCGGGTTCCTGCCCGCGTCACAGTGGCGGTCACCCGCGGACACGTCGACGGCACCGCTGCCGTCGGGCCTGTACTGCAAGATCCCCAAGGATGCGCCTAATGCGGTGCGCGGCGCGCGTAACTACCCGTGTGCCGATGTGCCCGGCAAGCGGGCCGCCTCGCCGGCGGAGTGCCACAGCGATGAGCCCTACCAGCCGCTGGGCACCAACCCGTGGTACGGCGACCCGAATCAGATCCGCAACTGCCCGGCCCCGGCCGCGCGCTGCGATCAGCCCGTCGATCCGGGCCGGGTCATCCCCGCGCCTTCGGTGAATAATGGGTTGAACCCGTTGCCGGCAAGTCAGCTTCCACCCCCGGAATCAACGGCGCCGCGCAGCGATCCGCTGACCGCGCCGCGGGGTGGCAATGTGAGTTGTAGTGGACAGCAGCCGAACCCCTGCATCTACACTCCGGCAGCAGGTTCGACCGCTACCTATAGCCCATCCAGCGGCGAGGTGGTCGGTCCCGGCGGTGTGAAGTACTCCGTCACCAACTCGAATAAACCAGGAGATGACGGATGGAAGGAGATGCTGGCGCCAGCCAGCTGAACCTCGCCGACCAGCAGGATCCCCATACCCCCGAACCGCAAGCGGAGGCCGTCACCGAGATCTCTGAGCCGATCTCAGCCGCGGACGCCGAGGAGGCTTCTCAGGAATCCGAGTCACGGCCGTCACGGCTAGGGCGTGGCTGGATGGCGGCGATCCTTGCCGGCCTGCTGGTCCTTGCGGCGGCCGTCGGTGTCGGCGGTTATCTGGCGTTGCGTGCGCATCAGGACAGCGAACGCATCGCCAGCGACGAGGCCGAGGCCTTGGCCGCGGCCAAGGACTGCGTGACCGCCACCCAGGCGCCCGACACCCAGGCGATGATCGCGGCCCAGACCAAGATCATCGAGTGTTCGACCGGTGACTTCGGGGCGCAGGCGGGCCTCTACAGCGGCATGCTGCTGGACGCGTACCAGGCCGCCAATGTGCAGGTGAAGGTCTCGGACCTGCGGGCTGCGGTGGAGAAGCACAACGACGACGGATCGATGGACCTGCTGGTCGCGGTGCGCGTCTTGGTCACCAACAGCGAGAAGTCCGACGAAGAGCAGGGCTATCGGCTGCGGGTGAAGATGGCCCGCGCCGAGGACGGCAACTACAAGGTCGCACGGCTCGACCAGGTCACGTCGTCGTGACCGCTGTGCTGGACAACGCCGGTCCGGTGGCCATCGAGGTCACCGGGACGGACCAGGCGCGGTTGGCGTCGTGGCCGGCTCGGGCCGGGGCGTTGGCCATCGACGTGCTGGCGCCTGCCGGGCTGATCGTCACGCTGATGCTGGTCATCCAGGGAACGGCGTTGGGCGAGTGGTTGTGGTGGGCGGTGTACGCGGGGGCATTGGTCCTGCTGGTCGCCGTTGCCGCGGTGAATCGTGTTCTGCTTCCGGCGCTCACGGGCTGGAGTCCGGGTCGGTCGGTGTTCGGCATCCGGGTGGTGTCCCCGGCCGGTGACGCCGGTCTGGGGCGGCTGCTGCTGCGTGATCTCGTGCATCTGCTGGACACCGCGGCGCTGTTCGTGGGCTGGCTGTGGCCGCTGTGGGATTCGCGCAACCGGACGTTCGCCGATCTGCTGACCGGCACCGAGGTGCGCCGCGTCGTACGGCCTGAACGCAACGTCCGGCGTGGTGTCGGTGCGATGCTGCTGGCACTCGCGCTGCTCAGCGGTATCGCGTGCGGTGTGGGCTACCTTGCCGTGTACCGCCAGGATCGGGCGGTGGATCAGGCCCGCGCACAGATCGCCGAACAGGGCCCGCGCATCGTCGAGGAGCTGCTCAGCTATGGGGTGGATTCCGTCGATGCGGATTTCACCAAGGCGCAGGCACTGGCCACCGAAAACTATCGGCAGCAGTTGGTCACCCAGCAGGACGCGGTGCGTAAGGCCGGGCCGACCACCAACGACTACTGGGCTGTGAGCAGCGCGGTGCTGCCGGGCGTGACCACGGATGCGGCGACCATGCTGGTGGCGCTGCAGGGTCAACGCGGCACCAATGCGCAGGAGCTGAAGTTCATCACCGCGACGGTGCGGGTGGAGTTCAAGAAGTCGGATGATCACTGGCTCGTCGACAACCTCACGGTGCTCAAGCGGCCGGTGTTGAACGGGGGCGGACAGTGAGCCCGCGTCGCCGGATCGAACCGAATCAGCCTGACTACTTCGCGGTCGAGCCGAAGGAGCCCAAGGAACCCATCCGTTGGGGTCTGCCGATCGTCGGAATGCTCTCCGCTCTGCTCATCGCAGCCGCCATTGTGGGCAGCACCCTGATCTTGGTGCGTCACGAATCCGATCGCCGGGCCGAGATCAAGAGTGCCGGCGCGCTCGACTACGTACGCGAGTTCATGACGGTGTACACGACGCTGGATCCGTTCCACGCCAACGACTATGCGGATCGCATCAAGGAGCAGGCGACCGGTGATTTCCGAAAGATGTTCCAGGAGAAGCAGAACGAGATCGTCGTTCAGGTAGCGCGCGCCGAGCCGACGGAGGGCGCCGTGCTCGACGCCGGCATTCAGCGATGGAACGACAACGGCAGCGCCGACGTGCTGGTCGCCACGAAGATCAGCACACGAACCGCGGACGGCAAGTCCGTGATCGAAAGCGGTAGCCGCTGGATTGCGACGACGATTTGGGAAGGACAGCAGTGGAAGATCAGCCAGCTGATTCAGGTGATCTGACCACCGGCGAGCCTGACAAGCCGCGCCGCAGACTGCGTTTCGGGCGGCGTCGCCGTCCCGAAGCGGTGGTGGAGGAATCGGTCCCGGAGTCTGTCTCTGAATCCGACGACGACGCGGATGACGCCCGGGATACGGAGTCCGCTCCGCAGCGTCGGACCCCGACGGGCAAGTCGCGCCGCAAGGCCGTGGCCGCGTCCGAAGGTGACGTCGAAACTGAGTCGGAAGCCGAACCCGACGCGGCTGTCGTAGCCGAGGCCGAGGAGCCGGACAGCGAAGCAGCCGTCGAGACGACGGACGCTGACGCGACCGATACGGAGGAGGCCGACGCTGAACCGGCCGCGGACGAGGTCCTGGTTCCGCACCGCGAGGCCGGCAGGCGCCTGACGTACGTCGTCGCGGGTGCTGCGGTGGTGTTCGTGGCGGCCGGGGCTTTCGGCGGTGCCATGCTCCAGTCGTACCTGGCCGACCGGGCATTGGTGGCGACCAAGCTCCGAGTGGCGCAGACCTCGGCCGACGCCATCACCACGTTGTGGACCTACAACCCGGACAACATCGACAGCCTGCCCGACCGGGCCGAAAAGTATCTGTCGAGCGACTTCGCCAACCAGTACCGTCAGCTGATCGATTCGATCGTGCCCACCAACAAGCAGGCCAAGGTCACCAACAACACCGAGGTGATGGGAACGGCGGTGGAGACCATCGGCGGCGATGAGGCCACCGCGATCGTCTACACCAACACGGTGTCGACGAGTCCGGTCACCAAGAACGTTCCGTCGCTGCGGTATTCGTCCTATCGGCTGACCTTGCAGCGCACCGGTGGGGATTGGCTCATCACCCAGATGCCCGCATTGACCCAATTGGACCTGTCTCCGCAGCTGTAGCGGCGAGGATGTAGGCATGGCCATCGCCTCACCGGTGACGCAGCGGTCAACCGTTGTGGCACTGCTGTTGCTGACGTGTGCGACCGGAATCGTCGACGCGGTCAGTGTGCTGGTGCTGGGGCACGTGTTCGTCGCCAACATGACCGGGAACGTGATCTTCCTGGGCTTCTGGTTCGTGCCGCACTCGGGCGTAGATGTGACGGGGGCCCTGGTCGCGTTCGCCGGGTTCGTGCTGGGCACTGTGGTGGGTGGGCGGCTGCGACGCCATCTCGACAGCCACGTCCGGAACTGGCTGACCACTGCGTTGGGTGTGGAAGTCGTTCTGCTGACCGTACTTTCGATTCTCTGCGGAACGGGAGTGCTGGCCTATGACGGCAACCGGAAATTGATCCTCGTCGTTCTCGCGATGACGTTCGGGATCCAGAATGCGACGGCGCGTCAGTTCGGCATCCAGGAACTGAGCACCACGGTGCTGACGCAGACGATCGTCGGCATCGGCTTCGACAGCAGACTGGCCGGCGGTACCGGAGACCGCGAGAAGTTGCGTTACGGCGTGGTGTTGACGATGTGTGGCGGTGCGGTGCTCGGCGGAACGGTGTCGCAGTTCACCGTTGCGCCTGTGATCGGAGCGGCGGCGGTGGTGGTGGCGATCAGCGCGCTGATCTTCAGGTTCGGGCCGGCACCTCTGGAGAACGCGCGCTGATCCACGCCGCGCCCTCGTCGGCCGCGTGCCGCAGGGCGCTGAACTCGCCGAAGTAGTCGACCACCGCGCCTACCCCGGGCAGCATCCCGAGGTAGTGGTAAAGCTTTTGCGGGTGTGGCCTTTTCGTGAGTTCGTCACCCGCTGCGCGCAGCGTCCCGGCGAACTCCCACAGCTTCCCGGGCAGCGACTGCGAGGGCGCCGTATCGGGATCGTCGGCCGGCGCGTCGGTGTCGGTGTCAGCGAGTTGTCGGTTGCACAGCACGGCGCCCAGCAGCTGTACCTGATCGTCGTGGTCGGTCACGCCGTCCTCGCGCGCCACGGCGCACAGCACGATGGCCTGGTTGGAGAAGCCCAGGAAGTCCTGAATAGGGAGCCGATCGGTGATGGCCCCGAGTGCGCCGGGGAACGCGACGAGGATGGTGGTCACCGCGCCCACACGATGCACCCACCACTTCACGTGGCCATCCTGATCCATCTCGGACCAGGCCTTGGTGCCGGGCAGCTCGGCGAAGTTCAGCACCGCGGCCGCGACGTCGAGAGACTTGCCTACCGCCCCGTCGGCGGGCTCCTCGCGGTGGGTGCGCCGCCGTAGCCCGAGCGGGTCGAATCGGGCGAAGATGTCGAGCACAGGATTGATCACGGCCACCGCATTTTCGAGCGCGCCCGCGACGTCGGAGTCCGAGAGATGCACAGAAGGCAACAGGTTCATCCCCATCCCAGCTATCTTGCCGGATGCCCACGCGATGCCGACCCAGATGACGGCCGATTGACAGTTTGCCGTCGGCGTGTCAACGACAAGCGCGGAGGGCGCGGCAGACAGCAACCTAATCCCGCTGGAATTGACGGAGCTAAACCAGGTAACTGTCTATAGCGTCAATTTTGATAAACGCCGGGCATCGCCACTTGTCGCGAACATTAACAGTTTGCGGCCCGATGGAAACACGAAAGGTGAAATTCTTTTCAGCAATCTAGTGGCAAAGGTCACAGGAGTGTTAAGTTGCCTGAGATCAACCTGAGAAGACGGCCGAAGGGACTGGTCAGATGGCAGTTAAACATCGTAGGCAGCGGCGGCGCGTCAAGAGGGTTGCGACTCTCGGTGCGGCAACCGCAACAGTCACTGCGCTTACGGTGGGCGTTGCTCCGCCACCCGCCCAGGCGGCCGCGGTCCAGCGTGATCTTCGGCTGCAATCCGGGGTGCAGATCTTCCCGCCGCCCGATCAGATACCGGATCTCACGGGTGGCTTCGGAACACAGGTCTACAACCAGTTGCAGAACGTCGGCGCGCAGTTCGAAACGGCGTTCGTCAACAACTTCAACCTGCTGGCCCTCCTGCAGGCGGCCGGGATCGATCCGACCAGCCCGGTCAAGGGCGCACTCAACGACGCGTTGGGCGGGGCACTTGGTGCGCTGCCTGTCGACGTGGAGGCGCTGCTCGGAATCAATCTCGACGATCCGTTGTCCGCGGCCGGGGTCAACGTCATCACGACCGGCGGGCTCTTCACCCTCATCCGGTTGCTCGGTGTTGACCTCGGCTGGGTGCCGTCGTTCCCGAATTCGGTGGCCGACGAGATCAACAACACCCCGTACCTCGATGTCAGCCTCGAGTCGATCTTCGACGCGCTCGGTCTCCCCACGAGCGGCGCCGGGCTCGTGGCAATCCGCGTTGCGCTCGCAGCGATCGGCATACATCTGCCGGACCTCAGTACGAATGCCGCTGATGTTCGGATACCCATCGTGGCGGGCTGGGGCTTCGGTGCCTTCGCGGCGGGTGCGGCCTACCAACAGGTGGTTGACGATCTACCGAATCAACCGGGTGGCGCCAACTACACCGACACCAACCCGCTGCTGGGCAGTTTCACCATCCTGCCGATGATCCTGATCGACAACCCGGGCCGGGCCAACGGCGGCATCCTGGCGCGGGCCTACCCGCTCTTAGGGTTACTCGGGATCGACACGGTCACCCCCGACACTCAGGTGCAGAGCAGCGGGACCAGCATCGTCTCCGGCATCCCCGTGGTCGGTGACATCCCGTTGCTGGGGCTCACCCCCGGCGGTGCCAACCTGATCCCGATCAAGATCGACGCGACGGCCGAGTACCTGCCGCTCTCGGACTTCGCCGCCTGGCCCAACCCGTTCACGATGGCGAACAATGTTGCGGCAGGCCTGTTCCCGACGTACATCCTGAGAAACCAGTCGCTGGACACGCTCAGTACGGTGCTGATCGATCAGGTTGTGTCGCAACTCGGCTCGGACGTCACCGACTATCTGGACAATCCCGGGGACAACCCTCAATTGGGCCCCAAGCTCAACATCTACATCACGATCCCGGCCAACAGCCTGCCCCTGCTGGAGCCGACATATCTGGCGTACGACGTCGTCAACCTGCTCACCGGGGCGAACCTCAACAACCCGATCGGCACGGCGCTGAGCCCGGTACTGACCAGCCTGGTCAACCTCGGCTACACCGATGTGTCCTACAACGCGACGACGGGCATCTACGAGCGTTCACTCGACGAAGCCGATGTCCCAACGGCTTTCGGCACTCTTCCCGCGGATGTCGATTGGGGGCAGGTGCCCGCGCACCTGGTCGACAACCTCGTCACCGGCATTCAGAAGGCGATCAGCGACGGCCTGGTGAGCCAGACCCCGGTCTCCAATCCCATCAAGACCCTGCTTGGCCTGCTGGGCGTCGGTGGCACGTCGAACCTGACCGGGCTGGATCTTTCTGCTCTCACCGAAGCGCTGGACAACCTCACTCCGGAGGCTCTCGGTAACGCTGGGAATAACGTTGGGGCACGGAGCCTTGCGAAGACAAGTTTCGAACCGCAGGGGATCGCGCAGACCAACGTCGGCACGGACACGGTGAATCTGAAATCTGTTGTGGATGAACCTGCCGTGGATGACACCAAAGTGAAGGTCGAGGACGGCCCGAAGAAGCTGCCCACCGCGGCCGACGAGGCTCGCGTAGAGGTCCAGAAATCGGTCACGGAGGCCGGCGAGCGTGCAAAGGCTTCGGCGGAGAAGGCGCGAGAGCGGACGGCCAAGGCGGTCAAGAACGCTCAGGAGCGGGTGAACAAGCTCGCCGAGGATGGTCGCAAGCAGATCAAGTCAGCCGCCGACGGCATCCAGAAGGGCGCCGAGAAGGCGGTCAACGACGTGAAGGACAACGCCAAGAAGGCCGGCGATTCAGTGAAGCCCGCCAAGAAGACCGAGAAGAAGGACACCAAGAAAGACGCCGCCTGACGGCCATCTAGGCCGCCTGGTGCACCGATTCCACCGTGTAGATGTGGGGATCGAAACTGGTCGCGATGTCAGCGCACCGACTCATGTGCTCCCGTGCGGCGGGGTCGGCGAGCATGGCGCGGAAGTCCTCGGCCCTGCGCCACTGCGCGTAGTTGATGACGCGGGTGCCGTCCGTACTCACATGGATGTTGGCGGTGATGAATCCGGGTATGTGGCGCATCACGTCTTCGGTCGCCTGTCGTAGCAGCTCGACGATCCCGTCGCCGAGGCCTGGCTCCCGTTCCACCTGCCGATGAGCTACCACGGTGCGTTCACCGATCGCGTGGCCGCGCTGTAACCCGAGCTAATTGGGTGCCAGCGCACTGACTGCCAGGTGGTCCAACACCGGGGTCAGCAACTGGGCGTACTCGGCGGTGATGTGGTTGTCGTCGCGGAAGACCAACGTGTTGCCGATGATCACCGGGCAGCGCCGGTCGGTGCAGAAGAACTGGTCCAGCCGCGCGTACTGCCCACCGCCGGCCTGAACCGCCGCCGTTTCGGCAGCTATGCCGGTGTCGTTCAACGCGATCGAACGGGCAGGTGCGCAGACGGAGGCGTCGTCCATGTGCGCGGACAGGCAGGTCGGCACTGTGGTGTGCGGGTCGGGCACGGGGCCGAGCACCAGGACCCGCGCGCCGGTTCCGCGCAACTGCGACACCAGACGCGTCAACCCGTCCAGCCAGGTCGGGTCGTAGCTGACAAACCCGAAATCCGCGCCGTAGCGGCGCACCATGTCCAGCACTATCAGTGCCGGGCGTTCCTGGGCAATCCGGGCCAGCACGTCGGCCCGCCACTGCTGGCACTCGGTGAACTCGCGCTCGAGGTAGGGGCTCAGAATCGGGAGCTTCATCGGTGGGCAGGTAACTTTCGCAAAGGTCTCCAACCGCCAATGTCGCTGCTGTGCAGCGGTTTCCAGGGCCGGTTGCCACATCCCGGCGTGTGAATCGCCGATCAGCGCGACTTTGGTGGCCGACGCGGTGTCGCCGGAGGCGCAGTCCGGCACCGCGACGTCTTTCCAGGACAGAACGCAGCCGTTCACGAACGCCTCTGGTTTGGTGATATTGCCCAGCGGCGGTGACAGATTCGACGGCACCGCGCGCAGATCGGCCGAGGTGGCGACGGCCGCCTGTATCTGCTGTTCGGGCGTCAGAGCCCGCATCGGCGCGGCGGCTGGGGGTGGTCCGATGAGGGCGACCGGGACCGCTGCCGGTCCGGACCCCGTCGGAATCGGGCGCACCGCCAACAGCACCAGACCCGCGCAGACGGCCACGCCTGTCGCCGTCGCGCCGACGGCCAAACTGCGCCACGAGGACGCGCGCAGCGCCGCGGCGAACCGGGCCGGGTTCTCGACCAGATGCAACGTCAGGACCGCCAGGCCCAGCGATATCACCACCATCGCCAACCGGCCGGCGAGGCCCAGGTCGTGGCCGAACAGTGTGGGCGCCAACAGCAGCACCGGCCAGTGCCACAGGTACCACGAGTACGACAACCGGCCGATACCGCGCATCGCCGGTTTGGACAGCAGCCGTCCCACGCCGAGATCGGGTATCGCACAGCCGGCCCCGATCACCAGCGCGGTCCCCATCACCGGCAGCATTGCCGCCGTGCCCGGATAGGGCGTGGCAGTGCCGAGTTGTGTGCAGGTGGCCAGGATCAGCGCCAAGCCACCCCAGCCGACCAACGCCGCACATATCGGCGGCAGGGTGCGCCAGTGCGCCGCGGTCAACGCGATCAGGCCGCCGGCGGCCAACTCCCAGGCGCGGGTCGGCAGCGAGAAGAACGCCCACGGCGGCATGGTCTGGGTCCACGACACCGCCAGGGCGAGCGACGCGGCGGCCACCAGCGCCAGCACGCACGTGTACGGGACGGCGGAACGAGTGCCCCGCCCGCTGCGGGTCAGCAGCCACGCGGTGCCCAGGATCAGCGCGGGCCACAGCAGATAGAACTGTTCCTCCACACCGAGTGACCAATAGTGCTGCAGCGGTGACGCCGCCTTCTCGGCCGCCAGATAGTCGGTGCCCTCCGCCGCGAAGCGGTAGTTGCCGGAGTAGAGCGCACTGGCGATCGCGTCGGCCAGCACCGAGCGGGCCCGCAGCGGCGGGAGTAGGAGGGTGGCCGCAATCGATGTGACGACCAGGACCAGTGCAGCGGCCGGGAGCAGTCGACGGGCCCGTCCGGCATAGAACCGCGCCATTCGAACGGTCCCGGTGTTCGAGGCCTCGCGCCACAGCAGCCCGGTGATCAGGAATCCCGACACGACGAAGAACACGTCGACGCCGATGAACCCGCCGCCGAAACCGGGCACCCCGGCATGGAACAGCACCACGGCGAGCACCGCGACTGCCCGCAGCCCTTCGATGTCGGGGCGAAACTGTTTGTTCGACAGGGGGTTTCGCCCACTCGCGGTGCTGTCGCGGCGGGCGGCGGGCCTCGCGGAGGTGATCACTCTGTTCACTCGAGTAACGATCGTCGCACGGCAACCCGAGTTGACCCTGGATTTACCGGCCTGTTGCGCGCCGGTTGCTAGCCTTATCCCGATGGGGAAATCACGCATGGCGGCGCTGGCAGTGCTGTGCGGTCTGCTCTCGGGCTGCTGCGCCCCGACGCAACCCACGTCATCCCCGGCCGCGCCACCGGTATCGGCCTCGACATCGCCCACGAAGTCGGCGGCGGCCGACGGCACCTGTGATCTGAGCGGCCTCCCGCGGGAAGCCGACAAGACCGTGGAACTGATCCAATCCGGCGGGCCGTTTCCCTACCCGCGCAACGACGGGGTCATCTTCGGCAACTTCGAAGGCCGGCTGCCCAAACACGAGCGCGGCTACTACCACGAGTACACGGTCCCGACGCCGGGCAACAAGCATCGCGGCAAGCGGCGCATCGTCACCGGGGGAGCGCCGCAGAACGACCCGCCCGAGTACTACTACACCGGCGACCACTACGAATCGTTCTGCCTGATCGGAGGCATGTGAAGACGTATCGGATCGACGGGGCCAAGGTGGGTTCCAAGGCGGACTTCTTCACCGAGATCGGCCGTGCGGTCAATGGCGACGGCGGCTACTTCGGCTCAAACCTGGACGCGCTGGCCGACTGCCTGCGCGGTGGGTTCGGTACCCCCGACGATCGCCGCTTCCGGTTCGTCATGACGTCCTACCGCAACATCAAAGAGGCGCTCGGACAAGACACCTGGGGCACCGTGCTGTCGATCTTCACGACCGAGGGCGTCGACCTGTGGCTGGAGAACTGACACTCAATTGAAGGCGAGCCAGCTGGGCAGGGCCCGCTCGCGCGAATCGCACAGCACCTGACGGGTATCGCAGTTCCCGCGCGGTGATCCGGCGCCGCTCCACATGCCGCCGGTGTCGCGACGCAACACGATCGCCGACGAGCCGCCACCGTCGAGCAGCAGCGCGTTGTCGGCGCCCAGTCCGCGGAAAAGATCCTGGATGTTGTCCGGGGTGTAGCTGCCGCCCTGGAAGACGTAGAGCTGATCGGTGGCCCGGTTGTAGCCGACCGCGGTGCGTGCCGCGCTCGGGCCGTTGTCGTTGAGCTGACCGGTGTCGCCGGGCGCGAGCAACCCGATGCCGGCCACCGCGACGAACCGGGCGTTCTGATCGAGCAGGCGCTGGATCACCGGTGAGGCCGAGTCATAGTCGTCGGGCCCCTTGGGCATCACCACATACGGGGCGCCGCCCATCGGAAGGATCATGGTGGCCAATGCCGACCAGTGCTCGTTCCCGCCGGACAGGCCTTGCTTGCCGGCATAGGCCAGAGTGCCGGTGACCGCGGCGTTGGCCCGGCCCTGCCCGCGGGTGTTGTCCACGTAAGCGCCCAGCGGGGATGAGCACTTGGTGTCGCGCCACGAGCCGCCCTGCTGCCCGCGCACGTCGAAGAAGTTGGCATTGACCGCGATGGTCGGCTGACCCAGCACCTGCCAGGCGGCAAGGGGCGCATAGGTTTCCGACGCCTGCCACAGTCCTTCACCGGTGCGTGCACCGGGAGTGCGCTCGCAGCGGGACTGATACCCCTGATGGCTGTCGACGAGCAGGCGCGGATTGAGCCGCCCGGAGGCGTTCTTCATCGCCATCAGGTGGCCGCCGTTGTTGAGCGTGTAGGCACGGCCGTCAGCGGACAGGAACGGCGCGGCGAACTGGCCGCCGAAGTTGTAGACGAGGTACGCGCCCTTGGTATTGGCGATCGCCCCGAGCAGCATTGCCCTGGCGTCCTCGGCCCGCGCGACGGGGGAGCCCGTGGTGGCTAGCGCTGCGCAGACGGCAACGGCGGCCGCAGTAGCGACCGCACGCTGGAAGACTTTTGCCAGGCCTGGCACGAAGTACACAATAACCACACAGGAAACTCTGTCAACATACGTAACAGCCTGGTCACGGTTGAATCAAGACGGGATCGCACCTGGTTGATCGGTGTTAGCTGGCTCAGCGGCATTGCGCTTGCGGAGCACTGCCGGCCGCAAATGTGCGGGCAGCGCGCGCAGGCCGGCCGCGCCCAGGGCCGTCACCGCAATCGCCCCCGCGGTGGTCAGCAGCACCGGGGCCGCCGGGAACGCGCCCTCCAGCAGCATTGCGACACCGAAGATGACGAACAGGGCTGCCGCGCCCAACTGGATCGTCCGCTCGGGCAGGTGCTTGCCCGCGATCGCCCCGACCACGATGGCCAGCGCGTCAGCGGCCACCATGCCGATGGTCGAGCCGATCCACACCCCCACCCAGTCGTTGTCGGCGGCCAGCGTGATCGTCGCGAGCATCGTCTTGTCGCCGAGTTCGGCGAGCAGGAAGGCCGAGGTGACCGTGAAGAAGGCCGGCGCGGATGAACGCTGGGCGCGGGTCGCCTCGTCATCGGACAGCTTGTCGCCGCGCAGGGTCCACAGCCCGAAGAACACGAACGCCACACCGGCGAGGATGCCGAGCAGGTGTGTGGGCAGCGCCGCGCCGAGGTAGTGACCGACCGCGACGGAGATCAGGTGAACTGCGGTGGTGGCCGCGGTGATGCCGATGAGCACCACCCACCAGCGGTACCGCAGTGCAAAGGTCATGGCCATCAACTGCGACTTGTCGCCGAGCTCGGCGACGAAGATGACGGCGAAGCTCAAGAGCAGAGCAGCGAGCACTCAACAACTCCTCGGTCGTTGGCTGCCGTTCGGGGCTGAAATAGATGCCTCCGGCCGGCAAACCAATGGTCTACGGCCGAAGGTCTCGCCCACCGGGCAGTGACCGGTTCGGATATCCGGGCCGTCAACACGTCGCTGCGCGGCCAGTATGTCGAGTATCCGATTGGGGGCTACTCCCCTTCGCTGTCATCCACCATACGCACGCCGGCAGGGGCGGCGCAAACCGTCCCCGCCGAAAGTGCTTATTCGACAATAAGTTTGGGGATCAACACGAGAATGTTCGGGTTCCCTGACAATGCTGGTTCAGTTGCCCACATATTCGGCGAGGTGCTGACCTGTCAGCGTGGCCCGCTGGGCGACCAGGTCTGTCGGGGTGCCCTCGAAGACCACGCGACCGCCGTCGTGCCCGGCGCCCGGACCCAGGTCGATGATCCAGTCGGCATGCGTCATGACGGCCTGGTGATGCTCGATCACGATGACCGACTTCCCCGAATCCACCAACCGGTCCAGCAGGCCGAGCAGCTGCTCGACGTCGGCGAGGTGCAGGCCCGTGGTCGGCTCGTCGAGGATGTACGTATCGGCCTTCTCGGCTCCGGTATCGCCGAGCCGGGTAGCCAGCTTCAGCCGCTGCCGCTCCCCGCCGGACAGCGTGGTCAGTGGCTGCCCGAGCGTCAGATACCCGAGGCCCACATCGGACATCCGGGACAGGATCTTCTGTGCCGCAGGAGCTTTCGCTTCGCCGTCGGCGAAGAACCGCTCCGCCTCGCTGACCGGCATGGCCAGTACCTCGGCGATGTCGCGCCCGCCGAGGGTGTACTGCAACACCGAGGCGCCGAACCGTTTGCCCTCGCACTCCTCGCAGGTGGTCTCTACGGTGGCCATCACTCCGAGATCGGTGTAGATCACCCCGGCTCCGTTGCATGTCGGGCAGGCACCCTCGGAGTTCGAGCTGAACAGGGCCGGCTTGACGCCGTTGGCCTTCGCGAACGCCTTACGGATCGGCTCCAGCAGCCCGGTGTAGGTGGCCGGGTTACTGCGGCGCGAGCCGCGGATCGGGCTCTGATCGACCACCACCACGCCGTCGCGGCCGGCCACCGAGCCGTCGATCAACGAACTCTTGCCCGAGCCCGCGACCCCGGTGATCACCACCAGCGCGCCCAGCGGGATGTCGACGTCCACGTCGCGCAGATTGTGGGTGTCGGCCCCACGGATCTCCAACGCGCCGTTCGTTTTCCGCACCTCGTCCTTCAGGACCGCACGGTAACCGAGGTGCCGGCCGGTGACGGTGTCGCTGCCCCGCAGCCCCGCCACACTTCCCTCGAAGACCACCTCGCCCCCGGCCGATCCGGCGCCGGGACCCAGGTCGACGACATGGTCGGCGATCGAGATCGTCTCGGGCTTGTGCTCGACGACCAGTACTGTGTTGCCCTTGTCGCGAAGCGCCAACAGCAGGTTGTTCATCCGGGCGATGTCGTGCGGGTGCAGGCCGATGGTCGGCTCGTCGAAGACGTAGGTGACGTCGGTCAGAGACGAGCCCAGGTGACGGATCATCTTGACGCGCTGGGCTTCTCCACCAGACAGGGTGCCCGCGGGGCGGTCCAGGGACAGATAGCCCAACCCGATCTCGACGAACGAGTCCAGAGTGTGCTGCAATGCGGCCAGCAGTGGGGTCACCGATTTGTCTTTGACCGTCCCGAGCCACTCAGCCAGATCGGTGATCTGCATCGCGCACGCCTCGGCGATGTTGACGCCTTTGATCTTCACCGAGCGCGCGGTTCCCGACAGGCGGGTGCCGTCACACTCCGGGCAGGTGGTGAAGGTGACCGCGCGCTCCACGAAAGCGCGGATGTGCGGTTGCATGGCTTCGACGTCCTTGGCCAGGAACGACTTCTGGATCTGGGGGATCAGCCCGAGATAGGTCAGGTTGACCCCGTCGACCTTGAGCTTGGTCGCTTCCTTGTGCAGCAGGGCGTCGAGTTCCTTCTTGGTGAACTTGTTGATCGGCTTGTCCGTATCGAAGAAGCCGCACCCCCGGAAGATCCGGCCGTACCAGCCGTCCATGCTGAAGCCCGGAATCGTCAGTGCGCCTTCGTTCAGCGACTTGGTGTCGTCATACAGCGCGGTCAGGTCGATGTCGTTGACCGCACCGCGACCCTCACACCGCGGACACATCCCGCCGACGATGTTGAAGTCACGACGTTCCTTGACCGTGCGCCCGCCCTTCTCGAGCGTCACCGCGCCGGCCCCGCTGATCGAGGCCACGTTGAACGAAAAGGCTTGTGGCGAACCGATATGCGGAGCGCCCAGCCGGCTGAACAGGATGCGCAGCATCGCCCCGGTGTCGGTGGCTGTGCCGACGGTGGAGCGCGGGTCGGCGCCCATCCGCTGCTGGTCCACGATGATCGCGGTGGTCAGCCCATCGAGCACGTCGACCTCGGGGCGGGCCAGGTTCGGCATGAAACCCTGCACGAAGGCGCTGTAGGTCTCGTTGATCAACCGCTGGGATTCCGCGGCGATCGTGTCGAACACCAATGAGCTCTTGCCCGACCCCGAGACGCCGGTGAACACCGTCAACCGGCGCTTGGGCAACTCGATGTCGACGTCCTTGAGGTTGTTCTCCCGGGCACCGGTGACGCGGATCAGATCGTGGCTGTCGGCGGGATGGGTCTTGGCGGTCATCGGTTAGGGCAGCTCCTGGATACGGACCATGTTTCCGGCGGGATCGCGAAGGGCGCAGTCACGCACACCGTACGGCTGCTCGGTGGGTTCCTGGACCACCTCGACGTCTCCGGCCTGCACCTTTTCAAAAGTACTGTCGAGGTCCTTGGTGGCGAGCAGGAGCGTGCCGAAGGTGCCCTTGGCCATCATCTCGGAGATCATGCGGCGCTCGTCGTCGGTGAGGCCGGGGGTGGCCGATGGCGGGTACAGGACGACGGATGTGTCGGGCTGGTTCGGTGGACCGACCGTGATCCAACGCATCCGGTCCTTGCCGACGTCGAGGCGGACCTCGAAGCCGAGGATGTCGCGGTAGAACGCGAGGGATTCTTCCGGATCGTCGAGCGGCAGCATGCTGGAGTGAATTGTGATGTCCATGGGTTTCACGCTAAGTGGAGGCGGGTGGCGGGCGCTTCTCGATTCCTGATCGGTTTGGTCACCTGCTTCTCCATGCACGACGGTAGGCCGTCGGTCACCGCGGCGGTCTGCTCGCGGTAGCGGCTGGGCGGGATGCCGACCAGTTCGGTGAACCGGGTGCTGAACGTGCCGAGCGAGGAACAGCCGACGGCGAAGCAGATCTCGGTGACCGACATGTCGCCGCGGCGCAGCAGTGCCATGGCGCGCTCGATACGACGGGTCATCAGATAGGAATACGGCGACTCGCCGTAGGCGATCTTGAACTGGCGCGAGAGGTGCCCGGCGGACATATTGACCCCGCGGGCCAGCGCTTCGACGTTCAGCGGCTGCGCGTACTCGCGGTCGATGCGGTCCCGGACCCGGCGCAGCAGCTTGAGATCGCCCAGCTGTTGGTCGGCCACATCGCGATCGTACGGCTACGGCGCCAGTCGGTACACCGCGCCGGCGTAGTCGTCGGTGATGTAGACCGCGCCATCGGGACCCGCGACCGCGGCCACCGGGCGACCCCAGCGGGTGCCGTCATCGGTCTGGAATCCGCCGACCAGCGTCTGTTGCGGGCCCAATGTGCCGTCGTGCCAACCGAAGAACGACACCTCGGGTGCCTGCGGGGACTGTCGGTTCCACGAGCCGTGTACCCCGATCAGCGCACCGGGCCCGTAGCCGGGGAGGTCGGCGAAGCTCATGCCCAGTGGGGCGGAATGCGCACCGAGGGTCTGCTCGACCGGCGGCAGTGCCGCACAGTCCAGCTTGCCGCCGTCGGCATTGGTCTGCATGTCCCGGATGAACCCGGCCGGCGGTGCCCCGTCGGGATTGCAGTACGGCCAACCCAATTCGCGTCCCGGCGTCAACTTGGCGACCGACTCGGGCGGGTGGTCGTCCACGTAGTCCTGCCGGACCAGGCCCTGCGGATCGGGGACATTGTCACGATTGTTCACCGCCGTCCACAGCGAGCCGTCCGGGGCGAGAGCCAGCCCCGTGCCGTTGCGCACCCCGGTGGCGAACGGTGCTGCCGGCCCACCTCCGGGTGGCACCCGCACGATGGTGGCCCGAGGCGGGGTGGCGGTGCGGTCCTCGGCTGAGACATTGCCCGTCGAACCGACTGAGAAGTACACCGCGCCATCGGGTCCCACGACCACGCTCTTGAGTGCGTGGGCATAGGCACCGTGCAGGTCGGGACTCTTGGCGTCGGGTAGATCACCGGCGATCGTGCGGTGGTTGACGGCGCGGCCGTCGACGTAGTCGTAGGCGTCGATGCGGTTGCTCTCGGCGACGTACAGCGTGGGCCCGGCGAAGAAGAGTCCGTGCGGCTGCTCCAGCCCGTCGAGCAGGGTGTGCTGGTCGGGGTGCACCGTCAGTACCTGGCCGGTGGCCGGGACCGACACCAGCAACGCGCCGTCCGGCGCGAACGCGGCCATTCGGGCCTTGGGCACGCGGGCGATCACCTCGATGGTCCACCCGTTCGGGATCAGGGCCCGGCGAGGTTCGTCGAGTGGGGCTTGCGCAAGAGTCTCCGGTACCTGGAGGGGTGCCGCTGCCAGCCCGGCAGGCGGCG
Organism: Mycobacterium sp. DL440; assembly: GCF_011745145.1. Classification (NCBI taxonomy): domain Bacteria; kingdom Bacillati; phylum Actinomycetota; class Actinomycetes; order Mycobacteriales; family Mycobacteriaceae; genus Mycobacterium; species Mycobacterium sp. DL440. The sequence goes on from NZ_CP050191.1 coordinate 5,427,174, forward strand.
TGCTCGACGGCGGTGGTGCTGGCGCGGTGTTCGGGCCGGTCCCACACGCGGTCAGGGTGACCGCGGTGACCAGTGCGATCGCGCTACGCGCCGCCCAGGCCCGCATTCATCTCCCAGACCAGGATCTCGGCGGCCGTGTCGGCCGTGACGCGTTGCCCGCCCGAATCGGTGAACCGGACGGCGTCGCCCTCGGCGAGCGGCCCGGATCCCTCCAGCGTGACGGTGCCGCGCGCGACGAACAGGTGGACGTAGCGGGTCTGCGGAAGGTTGACCGAATCACCGGGCTGCAGACGCGCGCCGTACAGCGTGGCATCGCGGTTGTGCAGCGTGACCGCCGCGTCGATGGCCCCGGAGGCGATCGGGGTCAGCGTGCCGGCCAACTCGATCTCCTGCTGCTGATAGCTCGGCGTCACTCCGGCCGTATCGGGTAGCACCCACATCTGTACGAAATGCACGGGCTCACTGGCAGATCCGTTCTTCTCGGAATGCTGCACGCCGGTGCCCGCCGACATCCGCTGGGCCAGGCCCGGGTAGATCACCCCGGAGTTGCCCATCGAGTCTGCGTGCGCCAACTGACCCGACAACACCCAGGTGACGATTTCCATGTCCCGGTGCGGGTGGGTGTCGAATCCAGCGGCGGGCGCCACGATGTCGTCGTTGTTCACCAGCAACAGGCCGTGATGGGTGTTGTCCGGGTCGTAGTAGTCGGCGAACGAGAAGGAGTGCCGTGAATTCAGCCAGTCGGTTGTGCTGGCGCCGCGGTCCCCGGCGCGGCGGATGTCGACCGTGGCAGGCATGGTGCCAGCCTACCGAGGACCGTAGCTGACCAACCGGTGGATCGGGTTGGGCCGGGGCCTAGTGTGTTGGGCGTGGAACTCAACGGAGCAAGCGCCATCGTCACCGGTGGCGCATCAGGTATCGGCGCGGCGACTGCCCGCCAGTTGGCTGCCAAGGGAGCCCGCGTTGTCGTGGCTGACCTGCAGGCGGACAAGGGCGAGGCCCTCGCCCACGAGATCGGCGGCGTCTTCGTCACCGTCGACGTCACCAACACCGACCAGATCATCGATGCGGTCAAGACCGCCGCGGACCTCGGCCCGCTGCGCGCCCTGGTGAACTCGGCCGGTGTCGGCTGGGCCCAGCGCACCATCGGCAAGGACGGGGAGTTCTCCTCGGCTCACGACCTCGGCCTGTACAAGAAGGTGCTCGACATCAACCTGGTCGGCACCTTCGACTGCATCCGCATCGCAGCCACCCAGATGAGCAAGAACGAGCTCAGCGAAACCGGCGAGCGCGGTGCGATCGTCAACATGACCAGCGTCGCGGCGTTCGACGGCCAGATCGGCCAGGCGGCCTACTCGTCGTCCAAGGGCGGTGTGGTCGGCCTGACCCTGCCGGTGGCACGCGATCTGTCCGCTGTGGGCATCCGTGTCAACACTGTGGCCCCCGGCCTGATCGACACCCCGATCTACGGCGAGGGCGAGGCGTCGGAGGCATTCAAGGCCAAGCTCGGCGAGTCGGTGCTGTTCCCGCACCGCCTCGGCAAGCCCGACGAGCTGGCCTCCATGGTCGTCGAGCTGCTGACCAACTCGTACATGAACGCCGAGGTCGTCCGCGTCGACGGCGGCATCCGGATGCCACCCAAGTAACCCTCGCGAACAGACACAAACCCGTACTTTTTCGCCCGAAAAGGTACGGGTTTGCGTCTGTTGGCGGGGTTATCCACAGGGCAAATGGCCCGATGGTGGTGGTATCGCGTTGCGGCCGCGAGCATCGAACGCCATGGGGGTCGACGAGGTGTTCGCTGTCCACGGCGGAATTGCCACCACGCAGCAATTGCTCGCTGCGATCACCGACAAAACCCTCACCAGCCGCGTGCGGGCCGGCACGTTGTTCCGTGTCTGGCACGGTGTGTACTCGTCGCACCGGCCTGACGCAGCTTGCCGACTTCGCGCACTCGATCTGCTGGCCGGCCTGCCGATCGTCGCGTGCATGCATACCGCGGCGCAGATCTATGGCTTTGACACCGACCCCGACGACCGCATACATATCCTCGACCCGGGTGTGCGTATGCGGCCGTCACCGAACCTCATGGTGCATCAGCGAATTGGTGCTCCGTTGAAGAAGGTCAACGGCCGACTGCTGACGGCGCCGGGGTGGACTGCCGTCGAGATGGCTCGGGTGTTGCGCCGGCCGCGTGCGTTGGCCACGCTCGACGCCGCACTGCGCAGCGAGACCTGCACGATTGCCGACCTCGAGGCGGCACTCAAGGAGCAGCGCGGTCGTCGAGGTGTCGTCAAAGTACGTGAGCTGTTGCCCCACGCAGATGCCAGGGCCGAGTCGCCGATGGAATCCGAGATGCGGCTGGTCTTCCTCGATTGGGGCCTGCCCACTCCGGAGTTGCAATACGAGATTCGTGATCTACACGGAAAGCTGTGGCGGGTGGACTTTGCCTGGCCGGAACGTCGGGTGGCAGCAGAATACGACAGTGTCGACTGGCATGCGAATCCTGATGCGTTCAAGCATGATCGGATGAAATCCGCGCGGCTGCACGAGGCCGGATGGGTCAGCGTGCCCGCCGTGGTCGACGACGTGCGGCGGCACGGAGACGAACTGTGCGCCCGGATCTACCGGGCATTTGACCGCGCCGCATGACCTCCCGCGAACAGACGTAAACCCGTACCAATTCGGGCGAAAAGGTACGGGTTTATGTCTGCTCGCGCAGGGAAGTGACTTACCAGTCCGACTCGTCGAACTTGATGACGCCGCGAATGTTGTTGCCGTCCAACATGTCCTGGTAGCCCTGGTTGATGTCTTCGAGCTTGTAGGTCCGCGTGATCATGTCGTCGATGTTGAGCAGGCCCGACTTGTACAGCGCGGTCAGGCGAGGCGTCTCGACGTGCGAGTTACCACCGCCGAAGATGTTGCCCTTCAACGTCTTCTGCAACATGGTGAACAGGAACAGGTTGAGCTTCACGTCGGCGTCCATGATCGAGCCCATGCCCGTCACCACGCAGGTGCCGGTCTTGGCGGTGAGGATCATCGCCTCTTCGATGTACTCGCCCTTCATATCGCCGACGGCGATGATGACCTTGTCCGCCATCAGACCCCACGTCGTCTCCATCACCGGCGCGACGGCCTCGGCCATCGACGGGTAGACGTGCGTGGCGCCGAACTTGATGGCCTGCTCGCGCTTCCACTCGTTCGGGTCGATCGCGATGACATGCTTGGCGCCCGAGATCACCGCACCCTGCAGGGCGCTCATGCCGATGCCGCCGACACCGACGACGACGACGGTCTCGCCGGGCTTGACGTCGGCGACGTTGGTGGCCGAGCCGAAGCCGGTGGGCACCGCGCAGCCCATGATGGCGGCGGTCTCGAAGGGGATGTCCTTGTCGATCTTGACGACCGAATCCTTGTGCACGGTCATGTACGGCGCGAAGGTGCCGAGCAGGTTCATCGGCGACACCTCACGACCACCGGCGGTGATGCGGTTGGTGCCGTCGGCGATGGCCTTGCCGCCGAGCAACACGGCGCCGCGGTCACAGAGCGAGCGGAAGCCCTTCAGACACGGCGGGCATTCACCACAGGCCGGGATGAAGGCGAGGATGACGTGGTCACCCTCTTCGATGCCGGTGACGTTCTTGCCGACCTTGGTGACGATGCCGGCGCCCTCGTGGCCGCCGAGCGCGGGCAGCGCCATCGGAGTGGCACCGGTGGTCAAGTGGTAGTCGGAATGGCACATGCCCGCGGCGTGCATCCGGATCTGTACTTCGTCGGCGACAGGGTCACCGAGGTCGATCTCGTCGACCTTGAATGGCGAGTTGAGTTCCCACAGCAGGGCGCCTTTGGTCTTCATGAGAGGCGATAATAGAACAGGTTGCAGTACCACTGGGTAACCGGTATCTGACCTGCGGCTATTAAAGCTTGATTTCGTTGTCGAGTGGCTGAGTGTGACACGTGTCAGCGCTGACGCGTGGCCCAACTGGCCACCTCGACGATGAGAAGCGCAATCGCGGCGGGTCTACCTCGACATGACCCACATCAGCGCAAGCATCGTCCCCAACCTCTGGTTCGACCGGGAGGCCGAGCAGGCCGCGCAGCACTACATCGCCGCATTCGGCGGCAACGGCCGCGTCGTCAACACCATCGCCTCGCATCCGGATTCGCCGTCTCCGCAGGATGTGCCGGTGGTGGTCGAGTTCGAGCTCTCCGGGCAGCGCTTCGTCGGCATCAACGGTGGCCCGCACTTCCACTTCACCGAGGCCGTCTCCCTGGAAGTACGCGTCACCGGCCAGGAGCAGCTCGATCAGATCTGGGCGGCACTCGTCGAGGGCGGCGAGGAATTGCCCTGCGGCTGGCTCAAGGACAAGTACGGGCTGGCCTGGCAGATCACCCCGGCCGAGTACTTCGACCTGCTGGCCAAGGGTGATGACGCTGCCAACGGCCGGTTGATGTCGGCGGTGCTGAAGACCGTCGGCAAGTTCAACATCGCCGAGCTGCAGGCGGCCTACCGAGGCGCCTGATGTGGGCGCCGCGTGGCATAACTGGCCACTTGTGCCACTGCTCAGAGCTCTGACGGCAGCCCGAACTTCTCGAACAGCGAGGGCTCCATGAACGCCACCACATGCGAGATGCCGTCCTGGCCGACGTCGAGGACATGCAGCTGAAAGGCAGCGTGCCGGCCCGTCTCGTGATTCAGCAGGTACATCGCCGCCGCGGGCTGGCCATTGGCGCTCGTCGCGATGAACCGCATGTCCCCGGCCTTCTCGGCCGGGCACTTGTAGCGGGACAGGTCGCCGATGGCCTGTGGCCCCTGATACCAGGTATCGAACGGCGGCATCTCCCAGATGGCCTCGGCGGTGAACAGCTCGACGAGCTTGTCGATGTCGTAGGCCTCGAAGGCAGCCATGTAATTGCGCAGCAGGTTCTGTGCGTGCGTGGAATCCGGCGGGTCGATCGCATCGTCCTGGCTGGGGCCCACCGCGTCGAGCTGGGCTCGGGCACGCTGTAGCAGGCTGTTGACCGCCGCTGTCGATGTTCCGATGGCGCCGGCAACCTCGGCGGCCTTCCACTGCAGCACCTCGCGCATCACCAGCACCGCGCGCTGGCGGGCTGACAGATGCTGCAGTGCCGCGACGAACGCCAGCCGCACCGAATCGCGGGTCCCCACGATCGTGCCGGGATCCGCCGGGTCGTCGGTGGAATCGGGGAGCGGCTGCAACCACGGGATCTCGTGGTGCTCGGAAATCTCGTCGGTGGGCGACGAACTCGGATTCCCCAGGCCCGACGGCAGCGGACGGCGTTGCCTGCCCTCCAACGCTGTCAGGCAGGTATTGGTGGCGATGCGATACAACCAGGTGCGCACCGAGGACTTGCCCTCGAAACCCCCGTAGGCCTTCCAGGCGCGCAGGTAGGTTTCCTGCACCAGATCCTCGGCATCGTGCAACGAGCCGGTCATCCGATAGCAGTGGGCCAGCAGCTCACGGCGGTAGCGCTGGGCATCGGCCAGGAATGCATCGGCGGGACTGTCGTCATCGAGGCGGTGAGCGAGGACCGTCACATTCGCGAGCTTACGCAGCACCCCCGACAACTACGACCGGAAATTGTCCGACCAGTGCGGCTACGCTCGCCAGGGTGACCAGCACCCGCAGTGAGCAGACCTTTGACGGCGTCGGCGGGGTCCGCATCGTCTATGACGTATGGACGCCCGACACCGCACCGCGCGGCGTCGTCGTCCTCTCCCACGGCCTGGGTGAGCATGCCGGCCGTTACCACCACGTCGCGCAGCGGTTCGGGGACGCCGGGCTGGTGGTCTACGCCCTGGACCATCGCGGTCACGGCCGTTCCGGCGGCAAGCGGGTGTACCTGCGCGACATGTCCGAGTACGTGGGCGACTTCCACACACTGGTCGGTATCGCCTCCGCCGAGTACCCGCGGCTCCCACGCCTCGTGCTGGGGCACAGCATGGGCGGCGGCATCGTGTTCAGCTACGGCGTCGAATATCCCGACGAATACACCGCGATGGTGCTGTCCGGGCCCGCGGTGGCCGCACAGGCATCGGTGTCGTCGGTACTGGCGGTCGTGGCCAAGGCACTCGGCAAGATCGCGCCCGGGCTGCCGGTGGAGAACCTCGACGCCAACGCGGTGTCCCGCGACCCCGAGGTGGTGGCGGCCTACAAGGCCGATCCGCTGGTGTGGCACGGCAAGGTCCCGGCGGGCATTGCCCGGGCGCTGATCATCGTGGGGGAGACCATGCCGCAGCGGGCCTCGGCCCTGACCGCGCCGCTGCTGGTGGTGCACGGTGAGAAGGACAGCCTGGTGTCCGTCGAGGGCAGCCACCGCCTTGTCGAATGTGTGGCCTCGGAGGATGTGCACCTCAAGGTGTACCCGGGTCTGTTCCACGAGGTGTTCAACGAGCCCGAGAAGGGGCTGGTCCTCGACGACGTGACGGCCTGGATCGAGACGCACCTGTGAGAAAGCTTGTGGTGGCACTGCTTTCGGTGTTGCTGGTCGCGGGTTGCGGTGCGAAGGAGTCGGGGGATCAGCAGCCGACGTGGACTGACACCGACGTCACCTTCGACGCCGATGGACTCACCACCCACGGGACGTACCGGCACGCGGACACGAAGGGCCCGGCAGCGCTGCTGATCTCCGAAAGCGGACCCACCGACCGCAACGGCGACAATAAGGTCGTCGGGCCGATAGGTAACATGCGCCAGCTCGCAGAAACATTGTCGGACAAGGGCGTCGCCACCCTGCGGTACGACAAGATCGGCACCGGCGCCACCAAGCTCGGCCCGTACGAGAAGAAACCCACCGAGGTGGTCAGCGGTGTCTACACCTCCGGCGCGGCCGCCGCGCTGCGCTTCCTGGCCTCACAGCCCGACACCGACGCGGCCAAGCTGTCGATCTACGCGGTGGGCGAGGGCGCCATCCACGCCATGACCCTCGGCGGTGCCGCTGATCCGAAGGTCCACTCGTTGGCTCTGTTTCAACCGCTGTCCGGCCGCTACCTGGACATCATCACCAACCGGGTGCGCGCCGGCGCCACCCCCGAGGTGCTGACCGCCTGGCTGGCCGCTGTGGACGAGATCCGCACCAAAGGAACCGTGCCCGCCGATCTCCCCGAGGGCCTGAGCGCGATCGTCAACAAGGACAACCTCAACGCCATCGTCGAAGCCGACAAGATCGACCCGCTGCAGCTGGCCGCCGCGCTGCCCGACGGCATGCCGGTGCTGCTCACCTGCTCGGACTCCGACGCCCAGGCCGGCTGCGAGACCGAGCGTCCGCTGATCGGCGCGCTCAAGCACACCGCGCTCACGGTGGTCGAGCTCAAGGGCGTCAATCACGTGCTGCGTGACGATCCCACCGACAGCATCGCCAACTACGGCAAGCCCGGAGCATTGTCACCCCAGGTGGTGCAGGCAATCACAAAGTTTGTCGGGGCCGATGGCTAGGTTTGTCGCGTGACCGACGACAAGATGCTGGCGCGTATCGCCGCACTGCTGCGTCAGGCGGAGGGGACCGACAACCTCCACGAGGCCGAGGCGTTCATGGCCGCCGCACAGCGGCTGGCCACGGCCACCTCGATCGACCTGGCCCTGGCCCGCGCGCATTCGGCCGAGCGCACCAAGGCGCAGATGCCTGTGCAACGCACCATCACCGTCGGTGCGGCCGGAACCAAGGGGTTGCGCACCTATGTGCAACTGTTCGTGGTCATCGGGATGGCCAACGACGTGAAATGTGATGTGGCGTCCAACTCGACCTTCGTCTACGCCTACGGGTTCGCCGAGGACATCGACGCCACCCACGCCCTGTACACCAGCCTGCTGCTGCAGATGGTCAAAGCGTCGGAGGGCTACATCGCCTCGGGCGCGCATCGCCCGACCTCGACGATCACCGCCCGGCTCAACTTCCAGTTGGCCTTCGGCGCCCGTATCGGCGAGCGCCTGACCCAGGCCCGCGAGGAAGCCCAACGTGAGGCCGACGCGGCCGACCGCCCTGGCACTGCTATCGCATTGCGGGACAAGGATATCGAGCTACGCAGCTTCTACCGCGAGGCATCGCAGGCCCGCGGGACCTGGCGGGCGACGAGTGCGTCAGCCGGGTACTCGTCGGCCGCCCGCCGGGCCGGGGACCGCGCCGGTCGCCACGCCCGTCTGGGGGCGAGTCAGGAAATCTCCGGCGCCCGCGGCGCGCTGGAGAAGTGAGCACACGCGACAGCCAGCGGGCCCGCGTCTATGCCGCGGAGCAGTTCGTGCGGACGATGTTCGACCGTGCGGCACAACACAGTTCGCGCGCCATCGACTTCTTCGGCACGTCGCTCACCCTGCCGCCGGAGGCGAAGTTCGGATCCGTCGATTCGGTACAGCGCTACGTCGACGACGTCGTCGACCGCATCGGTGCACAACCGCTGACCGTCCGTGCCCGGCGGGGAGCCACCGCGGCGCATTACGAGCTGATCGACGGCAAGGCCGTCATCGCCGTCCCCGAACGCGACACCTGGGCGCTGCGAGAGCTGGTGGTACTGCATGAACTTGCCCATCACCTGAGCCATGCGGCCCCGCCGCATGGACCGGACTTCGTCGCAACCCATATCGACCTGTGCACGGCGGTCATGGGGCCGGAGGTCGGGCTGGTGCTGCGGATGGTGTATGCCAAAGAAGGCGTGGTCTGAATCTGCGGCTAGCCTGGCGCTCATGACCGAACCCCGCGATGTCGACCTCATGTTCAACGAGGTGCTGTGCACCGAGGACGAGGCGCTGGCCGCGGCGCGCCAATCCGCGCAGGACAACGACATGCCCGCAATCGAGGTCTCGGCTCAACACGGCAAGCTGTTGTCGCTGCTGGCCACGATCTCCGGAGCGCGACGGGTGCTCGAGATCGGCACACTCGCCGGCTACAGCACCATCAACCTGGCCCGCGGCGCCGGACCGGACGGCGGCGTCGTCACGCTCGAGTACGAGCCCCGTCACGCCGAGGTGGCACAGGCCAATCTGGTGCGGGCCGGCGTCGCCGATCGCGTCGAGGTGATCGTCGGTGCCGCGCTCGACACGCTGCCCCGGCTGGCCGAGCGCGGTGACGTGTTCGACCTCGCCTTCATCGACGCCGACAAGGAGAACAACGTCGGGTACGTCGAGTGGGCAATCAAACTGGGCCGACCGGGCTCGATCATCGTGGTGGACAACGTCACCCGGATGGGCCGGGTGCTGGCGCCGGCCGCGGACGACGCACAGGCGCGCGGCGTGCGCGAGATGCTCGAGATGATGGGTAACCATCCGCGGCTCGACGTCGCCGCGATACAGACCGTGGGCGCCAAGGGCTGGGATGGCTTCGCCGTCGCGCTCGTCAGGTAAACCGCGAAATCGTCGTTCTCAAACGCGACGAGCGTGCGCAATCTGCTGGTGTTTGTCGGTGTGTCGACCAGCAGACGCGCACGCTCGCGGAAATCAGGCCAGGGAGTCCTGCGGCTCGCGCTGGATCGGCTTCGGCCACGGCTCGGGCTTGGGCCGCTGACGCACCATCTGCGGCCACCAGAACCACTTGCCCATCAGTGCCGCGATCGACGGGGTCATGAACGAGCGGATGACCAGGGTGTCGAACAGCAGACCCAGACCGATCGTGGTGCCCACCTGACCGATCACGGCCAGCTCGCTGACCGCCATCGACATCATGGTGAATGCGAACACCAGGCCCGCCGAGGTGACCACCGACCCGGTGCCGCCCATGGCGCGGATGATGCCGGTGTTCAGCCCGGCATGTATCTCCTCTTTGAACCGGGACACCAGCAGCAGGTTGTAGTCCGCACCCACGGCCAACAGGATGATCACCGACATGGCCAGCACCATCCAGTGCAGCTCCAGCCCGATCAGGTGCTGCCAGATGAGCACCGACAGGCCGAATGATGCGCCGAGGGACAGCACCACGGTGCCGACGATGACCGCGGCAGCGACCATGCTTCGGGTGAGGATCAGCATGATGATGAAAATCAGGCACAGCGAGGCGATTCCGGCGATCAGCAGGTCGTAGTTGGCGCCTTCCTGCATGTCCTTGAACATGGCTGCGGTGCCGCCGAGGTAGATCTTGGAACCCTCCAGCGGGGTGCCCTTGATGGCTTCCTTGGCGGCCAGCTTGATGGGCTCGACGTGAGCGACCCCTTCGGGGCTCATCGGATCGCCCTCATGGCTGATGATGAACCGCACTGCGTGCCCGTCGGGGGACAGAAACATCTTCATGCCGCGCTTGAAGTCCGGATTCTCGAAGGCTTCCGGCGGCAGATAGAACGAGTCGTCGTTCTTGGCGGCGTCGAAGGCCTGACCCATGGCGGTCGAATTGTCCGACGCGGCGGCCTGCTGATCCTGCATGCCGGCGTTGGTGGCCTGCATGGTCAGCATCATGGTCTTCATCGTCTGCATGGTCGTGATCATCGGCTGCATGTTCGCGATCATCACCGGGATCAACGCATTCATCTTGTCCATGTCAGGGACGATCTGCTCGAAATCCGCTGTCATGGTGTCGATGCCGTCAAGGGTGTCGAACACCGACCGGATCGACCAGCACATTGGGATGTTGTAGCAGTGCGGTTCCCAGTACAGGTAGTTGCGGATCGGCCGGAAGAAATCGTCGAAATCCGAGATGTGGTCGCGCAATTCCTTGATGTCGTCGACCATTCCGTGCATCTTGCCGACCATGCTGCCCATGACGTCGCGCATCTGTTCCATGAGCGCGATCATCTTGGTCATCGTGTCGATGGTGACCTGCATGTCGTCGGCCTGCTTGAGCATGTCCTTCATGCGGTCCTGCATGTACTTCTGATTCATGGTCTGGGTCGTGCCCTGCATGCTGATGTTGAACGGGATCGAGGTGTGCTCGATCGGCGATCCCTGCGGGCGCGTGATGGCCTGAACCCGGGAGACACCCGGCACACCGACGATGCGTTTGGCGATCCGCTCGATCACCAGGAAGTCCGCCGAGTTGCGCAGATCGTGATCGCTTTCGATGAGCAGCAACTCGGGGTTCATCCGGGCCGGCGAGAAATGCCGGTCGGCAGCGGCGTACCCGGTGTTGGCCGGCAGATCCGCCGGGAGGTACTTGCGGTCGTTGTAGTTGGTCTTGTACCCGGGCAGGGTCAACAGGCCGACCAGCGAGATGGCGATGGTGGCGATCAGGATCGGCCCCGGCCAGCGGACCACGGCGGCACCGATCTTGCGCCAGCCGCGGGTGCGCATCGCCCGCTTGGGTTCCAGTGTCTTGCCGAACTTGGTGGCCACGGAGATGATCGCCGAGCCCAGGGACAGCGCGACGAGCACCACCATGACCATGCCGATGGCCAGGGGGATACCCAGTGACTGGAAGTACGGCAGGCGGGTGAAGTGCAGGCAGAACGTGGCGCCGGCGATGGTCAGGCCCGAACCCAGGATGACGTGGGCGGTGCCGTGGAACATCGTGTAGTAGGCCTGCTCCCGGTCTTCACCGACACTTCTGGCCTCTTGATATCGGCCTATCAGGAAGATCGCGTAGTCCGTGGACGCCGCGATGGCCAGCATCACCAACAGGTTCGTGGCGAATGTCGAGAGGCCGATGATGTTGTAGTAGCCCAGGAAGGCGACCAGACCGCGGGCGGCCGACAGTGACAACATCACCATGAACAGGGTGAGGAGCACGGTCACGACGGAGCGGTAGACCGACAGCAGCATGATGATGATGACCACGAAGGTCAGGGCGGTGATCATCTCGAGGCTGCGGTTACCGGCGATCTCCTGATCGGCCGCCATCGCCGCCGGGCCGGTCACGTAGGCCTTGAGGCCGGGCGGCGCCGTGACGCTCTGGACGATGTGTTCGGTGGCTTCCACCGATTCGTTGGCCAGCGCCTCGCCCTGGTTACCGGCGGTGTAAACCTGCACGTAGGCCGACAGGCCGTCGGAGCTCTGGGCGCCGGACGCGGTCAGCGGGTCGCCCCAGAAATCCTGGACGTGCTCGATGTGTTTCTTGTCGGCCTCGAGCTTGGCGACGATCTCGTCGTAGTACTTGTGCGCGTCGTCGCCCAGCGGCTTGTCGCTTTCCAGCACGACCATGACCGAGCTGTTGGACTTGAACTCCTGGAACACCTCGCCGACCCGCTTCATGGCGATCATCGACGGCGCGTCGTCCGGCGTCATCGACACCGAGCGCATCTTCCCGACCTCTTCGAGCTGGGGAACGATCACGTTGAGGACAGCAATGACGGCGATCCAGCCGAGGATGATCGGGATGGCCAGCCGTCGGATCCACTTGGCGAGCCCGCCATGCTCGGCGGGCTGGGCGTGCTGTGGACCGCTGACCGGGATCGAGTCGGTCGGGGTGTCGTAATTGCTCATGCAGATTTCACCAAGCAGAAGGTCTGGGCGTTCACGCCGTTGGAAGTTCTCTCGTCCTTGAGCTCGTCATCGACGGTGATGCGGCAGCTGATCGTGTCGCCGTTGCCCTGCGCGACGATGTTGGGGAACACCGATGGTGCGGTGGATTCCAGGCGCAGCGTCCAGGGCAGGGTGACCCCGTCGATGCGCTGGGGCTGGGCGTCGAGATCGAGGTAGTTCACGTCTGCCGTCGCACCGGGCACGCCGTAGATCTCGTAGACCACGACTTTGGGGTCGAAGGGCTTGGTGTCATCGACCTTCGCGCTGGAGATGCCGGAGCCGTCGCCTGCGCCGAAGAACGTGCGCACCCGCATCACCGTGAACCCGCCGACCAACACCACCACGATGATGATCAACGGAATCCAGAACCGTCGCAACAGCTTCATATTCGCTGGTCGGCCTTTCGGAGGTCAGGTACGCAGTCACGTACTGGTTAGCTGCGAAGCTCCATTGCCATTTGGTGAGCAAAGGGTAGTACGCCTTCCACGCTCCACAGGGTGCTCCGGTCGGCGTCGAATCCCGCCCGGGACAGTGCGGCGGGCAAGTTGCCGCTGATGTCGGCGGGGACGCCGCGCACGGCGGTCGTGGATGCGGTGCCGGCCAAGGCGTCGGGACGGTCGAGACGGTCTGCCGGCTGTGACACGCACGTATTTGGCATCAACACTCCTCCCCCGCAGGACTCCTTGCCGGATGTAAAGTGAAACTTATACAGTCGGCTAACTTCAATCAAGTTAGTTTGGCTATTGACGCTGTGATCTGGGCCGCGTTCGGTACGCTCAGCGCGACGAAGGGACGGGTGTGGCGAAGGCTGTTGCGCCGCGTGGCTTTGCCCGCGAGCGGGTGCTGGAGGCGGCGCTGAGCCTGTTCGCAGAGCACGGCGTCAACGGTACGTCGCTGCAGATGATCGCCGACCGCCTCGGCGTCAGCAAGGCGGCGGTCTACTACCAGTTCCATTCCAAGGACGAGATCGCGCTGGCCGTCATCCAGCCCGTCTTCGACGACATGATCCGACTGGTCCGCATCGCCGAGGCGATGTCCACTCCCGAGGCCCGGCGCGAGGCCGCGGTCAGCGGCATGGTCGAGATGGCCGTACGGCACCGGCGGGTCACCGCGGTGTTCCACGGCGACCCCGTCATCGATGGCCTGGTGCACAGCCGGGAAGACCTTCAGGACACGATCGAACGGCTCACCGGGATCCTGCTCGGGCCCGAGCCCGACGCCGCCGGCCGAATCTGCATGTCGGTGCTCGCCTCGGGTGTCTACGGCAGCGCCACCGATCCCGCGCTGAGCGACGTCTCGGACGACGAGTTGCACCGGGTGTTGCTGGACTGCGCGCAACGGTTGTTGCCAGTACCGGCGACACCCGTCGTCTCCGGCTGACCCCACCTAACCCCGCAGTGCCGACGCGAAGATCGCGGGCAGCTTGCCCCAGCCCGGCGCCGCGGCGAAGTCCACCAGCAGCCGGCCCGTCGTCGCCGCGGTGCGGTTGTTGACGAACCACGGCGGCTTCGGCGACAGCGACCACTCGCCGCCGAAGACCGAACGCGGCGCGGGCCGGAACGGGCCGCGGACCACTGTGCGTTCCGGTCGGTCGAGCAGAAAAGCGTTGTGCACCACGCCGGTTCCGCTCTGGATGTCGTTGCGCTTGTGTCCGGGAAAGGCTCCCCAGGTGGCCGTCGGCGTCAGGTAGCCGACGCCGGTCCAGGCGTTGATCGCGATGGTGCCGTAGCGCAACTGCTCGACGAGGTGGTCGAACTTGTCGCGGAGGCTCGCGAGGGTGTTCGGGTGGGCGATGATGTTGACCCCGAGGGTGCCGACGAACTCGTCGTTGACGACGCGCACGGCCTCGCTGAAGAATCGTTCACCGGAACTGTCGTCTTCTGTGTCGAGCTCGATCACGCCGAGCACCGGACCGAAGTATTCGGTGCGCAACAGCGCTTCGCGGTCCGCCGGATCGACCACCAGGACCCGGGCGCCGCCGGAGCCCAGGTGCTGCGCGTCCGGATACGACGTGTCCGCGCTCGCGACCCTGACGTCGGAACCGGGGTAGTAGGCGGCCCGCGCCGGAGCGTCGTTGACGGCCTTGCGGATGGCGGCGATGAACTCGTCGCGCTGCGCCCATCGCTTGGGCAGCACCACCACCTGCGCGGCGACGCAGTTGTAGCCATTGTTGTGCAGGCGTTGCGTGGCAACGTGATTGGCCTGGAACTCGATGTCGGCCTTGCTCCAGGTGCCGGGCAGCACGATTGTCGGAGACACCCCGCCGAGCTCGGCGGTCATCTCCTTGCCGAGCACCGGCTCGTCGGCGGCCTTGCGTCGGGTGCCCTCTTCTCCGGTACCGAACACGATGGCGTCGTGGGTCAGGGCGCTACCAGTCATGTGCACATGGTCGACGAGCTTGTGTCGCACCAGATATGTGCCGGCCTCGGCGTCGCCGGTCAGGATGCGCACCGCGCCGACGGCGATGAACGGAGCCAACACCTTGGTCAGCACGGGCAGCAGCGGATCGGTGATCGGGTTGAGCTTGAGGGCCACCACCCGGTTGTTGGCGAACAGCTCGTAAATGGTGTCCAGCGGCGCGATCGAGAAGATGTTGCCCGCGCCCAGCACTGCGCCCACGCCGTTGGTGCGGGACGGGTCGTGTTGGGCCAGGCCGGCCGCCCGGATTGCCTCGGCTTTCTCGATTCCGGGCTGCAGCCACACCTCGGCACTGAACCCGGACAACAGCAGCTGATCGAAGGTATTGAGCGGCAAGGCCTTTACCGTCGTGCGGCCGCCCGGGGCGTAACCGAACTTGGCGCCGTCGAGCGGGCTACGGCCCGTTTCGAGCTTGGCCAGGCTCTCCGACAGCGCGCCGAGGGCGGCCGCCAGTGAGTACGGGCCGGACATCCATTCCTCGCCGACCAGCGGCGAGGACGGGTCGAGTTGTTTGATCCCGACGGCGGCGTCCACCCATTCGGCGGCGTGACGCGCGGTCAGTGCGCGCACCTCGTCGAGTAGTCCGCGTCGGGCCGCCAATGACAGGGAAGCCCAGGTCTTTTCACCTTCGACGAGTTCCTCGAGGGCCTCGTCGATCTGCGTTTCGGTCATCTCAGCTCGCGCTCTTGTCGAATCGGACCAATGCGTCGTGATGGCAGCGTACTGCTCGAACCGAGTGGTCCGGTCCCGTTTGGCCGGGGCTTCGGCCGAGGCGTAGGTGGTCGACGATGGGTGCCGCGTTCGGTGGCGCCTGAGGGCTATGGGATGAGCCGCGCACGCAGGAAGTCCAGCACCTGGTGCAGCGCAACGTAGGTTGGTTCGCCGGGCTGGTCGATGAGGTGCTCGGTGAGCACCGAGTGCGGGCTCAGCGTGCCGTCCGGGTTCGCCGCGGCGTCGTCGAGTTCGATCGCGATGAACGCATCGCCGAGTTGACCGCGCAGAAACTCAAAGCGTTCGGCCGGTGACCGCCGATCACCGCGGAAGCGTAGCCCCATCACCGACAGTCCATCAGCGCAACGCTTTTTGATCCGATCCAGGTCGGCCGGCGAGACATCGATCGAACATCTCTGGCTGCGGGTGAACCCGAGCGGCAGCCCCGGTTGGGACAGCACCGGTGCGACCAGCCGGTCGTCCACGGCCATCGCCAAGGCGAACCCGCCGGTGAAGCACATGCCCACCGCACCCACGCCGGGACCGCCGCACCGCTCGTGTTCATGTGCGGCCAGCGCACGCAGCCAATGCACGACGGGAGAGGTACGACCGGTGGCCAGCACCACGAACTCCCGGCTGACGCACACCGGGCCGACCTGGCTTGCGATGTTGGCCAATGCCGCGGGCAGACCATGCGCCTCCGGACTCGGGTCGCGGCCAGGGTTGCCGTACAGATGCGGCACCACGGCCGTGCATCCGATCCGGGCGACGCGGCGGGCGAAGTCGAACACCTGTGGAGAGATCCCGGGGAACTCTGCCATCACGATCACGGCGGGACCGTGCCCCAGCCGAAAGGTATTGCGGGTCTTGCCATCGGCGGTGAACGCGACCTGCTGGAAGTCGCTGAGATCGGCATCGGTCATGGGTGGCCCTTCTGGTAGCTGGACCACCACCATCAACCGACCGGGCCCTCGACGTATTGGAGAAATGTTCCCCACGTTTGGCGTCGTAGCTCGGCGATGACGCTGAGGTTCAGGTCGGCCACTGCGCCGGGTGTGGCCTGCGCGAAGCTCGACACATCCCGGCACAGATGGGACTGATCGGTGTATCCGTACGCCGCGGCGACATCGGCCGCGGCGTGGCCTGCGAGCAGGCCCTCGACCGCGAAGCGGAACCGGATCAGCATCGCGGCGCGCTTGGGCGTGAGACCCACTTGGGCCTCGAAGCGACGCCACAGCCGTTTCCGGCTCCACCCACACGATTCGGCCAGCGCACCGATCGGGACCTGCCCCCGAGAGCTGACCAATTGCTGCCAGCTACTGACCACCTCCGGGTCGGGTGTACGCCTCGGATCGGCTGCGGACGCCAGCAGAGAGCGCGTGGCCGCGAACCGGTCCGTCCATTTGGAGGCCTCGGCGAGCTGCGCCGACAGTTGCGTCGCGCGCCGGCCCCATAGGTCGTCGACTCCGACCGCGGCCGGGCCCAGGTCTGCCGGCGCCGAGTCCAGCAGTGAATACGCCTGCAGCGGTGAGAGACGCACCTCCACGCATTCGGCCCGCGGACTGCGCACTCGCATCGCCCCCGCGCTGATGCCCGATGCGAAGCCGGTGACGGTCTGCTGTCCGGCCGCGCCGTCCACGGTGAGATCGTCCCCGAAGCCGAACACCAGCGTGACCGCGGGCATGCCCACCACGTGAAGGTCCAGGCCACAGCTCGAGCGGTCGCGGAACCCGAGCATCGCAACACCGCCCACCCGCCCATGCTGGACGTCCCAGTTGGTCGTGCTGGTCATGTCCATTCCGCGATTCTGCGTCATGCGAGCCCGGGGTCACCACCGGCAGATGTCGGCGCCCCAACCGGAGTCGACGGCGCGGAAGGCGAGCAGATGCCGCTGCCACCACGGTAGTGGCGCCCCGAGCACGGGATCCTGTGTCGCGTCGTCCACCACGCGCGGCGGTCCGTCGTGCAGATAAGCGATCCGGACGCCACTGATGCCTGCGTCCTGCCACAGCATCACACTGCGCCGCAGCTCGAGCCAAGGAATGCGGACCGGGGGATCTTCCGACATCCAACGGAGCTGTCGGCGAAGGTATGTCAGGTCCTCCGACTGCTGTGGAAACTCCATGCCGACCACCGTGACAGTGTCGCGCTGATAGTCGGTCAGCTGGAGCGCGGTGACGCCGGGCAACAGATGATTGGTGGTGCCTTCCTCGGTGTGCAGGTTGCTGAACATCGAGTAGTTCGACACGGTCTTGAGCCCCACATACGGTGTCACCCCGTTGGCGAACGCCAGCAGCGGGGCGATGAGCAGCACCAGAGGGCGAAAACTCCAGTTCGGTGCAGGGACACCTGCTGCCTGCGCGGAGCGGTACGCGCACAGCAGCGCGACCATGAACGGGACCGCCGCGACGAACCAGGTCAGCACGAGCATGGTGTGCCAGGGCAGGCCGACCGGGCTCGTCGGTGATTCGGCCGAACTCGACAGCACACTCAGCAGCACATGGGCCGCAAAGCCGGCGAGCGCGACCCGGCGCAGCGCCGAAGCGCGGGTTGCCAGGGTCACGAACACCTCGGTCGGGACCAGCAGTACGTACACCGCGAAGACGACCGTGGCGAAGTCGTAGAACGAGGCCATCGCCAGTATCGAGTGGAAGCCGACCCCGAGCAGCATGCCCCAGAAACGTAGCTGCGGTACCGCCAGCAACCCGAGAATGGCGGCCTCGATCACCACCGCGGCGATGGCGACGACCTGCCCGACGACCGGGCCCGCTGTCATATCCTCGAAGCCGTTGAGCCAGATCAGCTCGCCGAACAGGTCGCTGCCACACGAGGTGGCCGGGGTGAAATAGGCGGTGTTCAACTTGTCGAAGACCGTGAACAGATAGACCACGAGCAACACAAGGCCGATCGGGCTCCGCGCGGCGTCCAGCCAGCGCTCGACGAAGCCCTCCGGCGCACCCGGTCGGTTCCGGGTGGCCAGTGCCCAGAATGCCGCGGTACCGAGTGCGACGGCGATCAGCAGGCTCAACACCAGATGGTTCGCGGCCGCAGGCAGGTTCAGCGCGGCCATGGTCGCGCCGGCGGCGACGGCCAGACCGGCGGCGGCCACCGAGCCGGGAAATATCAGGGCGGGCAGGGCAGCCAGCAATGCCGGCCACACCGCCAGGGGTTGGCTGTCCGAGTAGTGGAACACCAACGCCATCGCGAAGAGCGTTGCGAACCAGCCGAGTTGCTGATGTGCGCCGGTGGGGTCGTCCATTCGGACGTTGCTGCGCCACCGCATCGAGAACACCTTACTTGGCCGGCGGCGGCCGGCTTCGGCGGGCTTCGGCAGCCGGCGCCATCGGGCCGGTTACGGCGTAATCTGAGAAGTGATGGATGGGTGCGGTAGGGCCCAAACACCTTGCCGTGTAACGGAAAGGATAAGAAATGAGTACGGTCCATTCATCGATCGATCTACATCCGGACATTCTGGCCCTGCGGGCGAGCTATGACCGTGTTGCAGAGTCGATGGCTGCGCAGGTCACCTTCGGCCTGACGTTGCTGACGGCGATGTACGTCGCGCTGTCACCGTGGATCGTCGGCTACGACGCCTTCAACAGGCTGACGGTCAACGATCTGATCGTCGGAGGGGCGATCGCGTTCCTGTCAATGTGTTTCAGCTTCGCGCTGGATCGCGCGCACGGCATGACCTGGACACTGCCGATATTCGGTGTGTGGCTGATCATCTCGCCGTGGGTGTTTGTCAGTGGACCGAGCGCCGGCATGATCTGGTCGCACGTGATCAGTGGTGCGCTCGTGATGGTGCTGGGCTTCAACGCGATGTACTTCGGGATGCGGGTGCGCAATTCCGAAGCGCGGCACGCCTGACCGGCGGACCGGCCGGTAGGCGTACCTGGTAGACCAGCCGGACCCCGGCTGGAGGGAAACTGCGTGCCCGGACCGGCCCCGTTATCCGAGGATGCGTCAATTTGCTCCCCGTGGGCGGGTTTGACGCCATATCGTGGGCAATCGCGGGACTTTGAGAAGACGGCGATGGCGGGTACGAACTGCTGACATGAAGCTGGCGGGGCGGGAAGAAGAACTGGCGACGATCCGTCGCTGCCTTGGTGGGCCGGGAACCCACCACGGTGTGGTGATCGTCGGCAGTGCCGGCGTCGGGAAGACGCGGCTGGCCCGGGAGGCCCTCAGCC
Organism: Mycobacterium sp. DL440; assembly: GCF_011745145.1. Taxonomy (NCBI): domain Bacteria; kingdom Bacillati; phylum Actinomycetota; class Actinomycetes; order Mycobacteriales; family Mycobacteriaceae; genus Mycobacterium; species Mycobacterium sp. DL440. The sequence continues at coordinate 5,446,891 of NZ_CP050191.1, forward strand.
ACGCCGCGGCATCCGGGCACCGGACCAGCTGGTTCGTCGGAACCGAATCCGCGCGGGCCATCCCGCTCGGGGCCTTCACCGGATCGATCAGCCAGAGCATGTGCGACCCGTTGCCGGACGTGCGGCGCGTGATCGATTCCTTCGTCGACCAACAGCGCATGGGCAAGGTTGTCATCGGCATCGACGATGCCCACCTGCTCGACGCGCTGTCCGCGCACGTCGTCCACCAACTGGCGCAGACCCACGGGGTGCGGCTCGTCGTCACCGCACGTTCCGGGGGACCGGAACCAGACGCGGTGACCGCCCTGTGGAAGGACAGCCTGCTCGACCGGATCGACCTCGAGCCGTTGTCCGCCGCGGCGGCCGCCACGCTGATCGAATTGGCGGTCGCCGGCCCGGTGGACAGCCGCAGTACGCGCCGGTTCTGGAAACTGACCGGAGGCAACGCGCTGTACCTGCTGCAGCTGGTCAAGGACCAGATCGCCGCCGGGCGGATGCGCAAATCCGCCGGGGTATGGATGTGGGACGGCGATGTGGCGGTGTCCCAGAGCATCACCGACATGGTCGGACGCCGCCTCGGTGAACTCGAACCCGGGATGGCGCTGGTGCTCGACACGCTTTCGCAGTGCGAACCGCTGAGCGTCGACGTCTTGGGTGACCTCGTGGAGCCCGCTGACCTGGAGGCAGCCGAGCAGATGCACCTGGTCAGGGTCGACCGCGCCGGGCGCGGACTGGTGGCGACCCTCGCGCATCCGCTGTACGGCGAATTGCGTAGGGCCACTGCCGGTGAGATGCACCTGTCGAGGATCCGGGGTCGGCTCGCGCGACTGCTGGAGTCGGAGGCCGACGCGGATATGCGGGCGACGGTCCGCCGGGCACTGTTGACGCTGCACTCCGACCTGCCACCGAATCCGGAGCTATATCTCACCGCAGCCCGCTGCGCCGCGGTCCTGCTCGATCCTGATGCCGCCGACCGATTCGCCGCTGCCGCAGCCGAATGCGGTGCACCGGAGGCCGCGCCGATGCGGGCCATGACGCTGATCCTGCTGAGCCGAGGTGAGGACGCTGAGGCAGTCCTGCGTGACATCAGCGCCGACGGACGTCCCGACAGCCACCACTGGGCGACTGTTCGGGCGGCCAACCTGGCGTGGATGCTGAGCCGGCCGCGCGATGCCGGCGAGATCTTGGAGAAACTTTCCACCACAACCGAATCCGAAGAGCAGCGGATGGAACGCCTGGCCATGCAGGCTTGTGTCGACGCGGTACTCGGCCACTGTATGAGTGCGGAGGAAAACGCCAGGACCGCCCTGGATTCGGGCGGGCTCCCCGATCTGCACGCGATGATGGCCTCGATCGCGCTGATGATGGCATTTGGTGCGCTCGGACATGTCGACGAGATCAACGACGTCGCAGAGCAGGCCATCGAACGAGCCACCTCGTCGTTCGAATCCTCGCCCATGCGGTTCTGGCTCGGCGCGGTTCACGGCCGTGCCTGCCGGCTGACCGGCGGTATCGACGACGTCACGGCCATGGCGGAGCGTCTGGACGAGTCGGCGCGTGACATGCCTGGTCTGGTGTATGCCAACCTCGCTCACCTGCTCGGCCACGCCGAACTGGTTCGCGCCGATCTCGGTGCCGCCGTCAAACACCTGCACGAGGCGTACGCCGGTGCCGAAACACACGAAATTACAACGGGTTTGCGGGTTGCCAGCTGTTTTTCGCTGGCCGAGGCGCACGCCAAGCTCGGCCAAACCGCCGCTGCCGAGGAGGCGCTGGCGTGGGCCGAGCAGCGGGTGCCCGACGGTTACGTATTCATGAACACCGCGATGTCGGTAGCCACCGGGTGGACGCTGGCCGCCGGTGGTGCCCTGACCGATGCCATCGATGTAGTGCGCAAAGCGGGTCGCGATGCCGCGCGATGCGAACAGCCGACGCATGAACTGCTGTGTCTGCAGACGGCCGCGCAGTGGGGCGACACCGCCGGTGCGGCACGCGCACGGGAACTCGCGGACACGCTCAAACTGCCGCTGGCCGAAACGGTGGCGCGTCATATCGAGGCGCTGGCAGTCGACGACGGCGCCGGATTACTCACTGCCGCCGAGGAATACCGGGCCCTTGGCGACCGAGCCACCGCTACCGACGCGATGGCACAGGCCGCGGTCGCGTTCGGCCACCACGGTCAGGGTAAGCGCAGTGCGTATGCGGCCGCGTTGGCGCAGGAGAGCGCCGATGAGTGCGGGGGGCTGTGCACCCCGGCGCTGCGCAACCCGGCCGGGCAACCGCTGACCGGCAGGCAGCGCGAGATCGTCGAACTCGTCGTCGCGGGGCTGACCAACAAGCAGATCGCCGAGCGGTTGGTGATGTCGGTGCGCAGTGTCGAAGGCCATCTGTACCGGGCCTGCCAGCGGGTGGGCGCCAGCTCACGCGAGCAACTCGCCGCGATCATCCGGCGTGGTCCGAAGGGGTAGGTGGGGGGAACTGCCAGTACCTGTATCAGCAGGCACTTCCCGATCGGTGGGGCAGCTGCTTGGCTTGGTGGCGTGACCTCGAAACCTGATCTGATCGTTCCAATCTGGTTAGCCGACCGCGAGGCAGGTAATACCAATATTCCGAACAAGCTTGGAAAGCGATGGTCAAACCATGAGTGTTCCCACTTTTACCCTGAACAACGGCGTGAACATGCCGGCCCTCGGCTTCGGCGTCTACCAAACTCCGCCGGATGAGACAACGGAGGCTGTCCGGGTCGCCTTGGAGACCGGCTACCGCCACATCGACACCGCCGCGGCCTACGGCAACGAGCGGGGGGTGGGTGAGGGGATCCGTCGCTTCGGACTGGACCGCGACGACGTCTTCATCGAGACCAAGGTGTGGATCACCGACTACGGATACGACGCCACCCTTCATGCCTTCGACAAAGCGGCCGGAAAGCTGGGCATCGACACGATCGACCTGCTGATCCTGCACCAGGCGCTGCCGGGCGAGTTCGATCGGACCGTCGGTGCCTACAAGGCGCTGGTGAAGCTGTATGACGACGGCAGGGTACGCGCGATCGGTGTCTCCAACTTCATGCCCAACCACCTCGATCTGCTGCTGGCCGAGACGGAGGTGGTGCCTGCGGTCAACCAGATCGAGCTACACCCCTACTTTCGGCAGTCTGACCTGCTCGACATCGACGATCAGCTCGGCATCCTCAACCAGGCCTGGTCGCCGATCGGCGGCATCACGTTCTACCGGGATGGCTCCCACGGCTCCACCCTGCAGGATCCGGTGATAGGGGAAATCGCGACCGCACATGGCAAGTCGCCGGCGCAGGTGATGTTGCGCTGGCATCTGCAGCAGGGTCGCCAGGCGATCCCGAAATCGGTGACGCCGTCGCGGATTCAAGAGAACTTCGACATTTTCGACTTCGAACTCACCGCCGACCAACTCGCCGTGATCGATGCGCTGGACACCGGTGTGCGCGGAGGACCGGAGCCTGAGGACATCACCCGTGAGAAGTATGGGATGGAAATTCCGGAATCCTGAGGCGGGTGGTCACCCACGTAGGAGTTCGGCGGCCTCGGTCTGGTAGGCATGCTCGGCCCAATCCAGTGGGGTGGAGCCGAATATCCGGTCGGTGATGGTGGCATCTGCCCCGGCATCGAGGAGCCGTCGAATCAGCGCGAGGTCGCCGGACCACGCGGCCTGGTGCAGGGCCGTCGCGCCTTCGTCATCGAAGGCATTCGGATCGTCCGGGAGAACCGGAACGACCACATCCACTCCGGATACGTCGATTCCGTGCCGGGCCAACAGGTCGAGCCGGTCGGTGAACCCGTGCTCGGCAGCCCAGCTGACCTGGCGCCGCCACATCTCGGCACGGGTTTCCATCGCCTCGCCGAGACGCGCCTCCCACGGGCTCGGTCCGGCATCGGCCAGGCCGTGGGCGAACAACAGTTCCAGGTGGGCATCGTCGGCGCGGAACATCCGGTTGTACAGCGTCTGCTGGTCGGCCGGATGTGCGCCGCTCGCCAACAGCAAGGTGGCCAGCTCGGGGGCGAACGGATGCCGGGGCTGACGGCGCGGCCCCTGTTCCCCCTCGCCGAACACACCGGTCAGCACCGTGAACGGCGTCGACATCCCGCACCACAGGTACCCGGCATTCGGATCGGCGCCGGCGTCGAGCAGCAGTGCCGCGGTGGCGACGACGTCGCCGGCCGTGCGGCCCAACGGAACCCGCGAATAGCACAGGTACGTCAGCGGCACCCAGCCGAACGGTCCACCCCCGGTCTTCGCGAGTGCGGCCCGGTTCCCGAGATGGCGCGCCAGTGCCGCCGAATCCGCGGCCGACGCTGCGGCCCAGATGTGCTCGTCGACCAGATCCGGGTCGGTGCTGAGCAGCTCCGCGGCGGCCTGCCACCGGGGCGGAGCGTCGGTTTCGTTGTAACGCAACGATGCCCATGAACAGAACCGGTCGGCGGCGTTGAGGGCGTTCTCGTCGAGCGCACCGGGGTCGACGCCGAGCTCAGCGGTGTCGCGAAGATAATGCACGAGCCTGGGCCAGCTGCTGAAACCGTACGATTGGGCAACAGCCAATTGGGCTTCGTGCAGCGGCGCGCGATTCGCGCGTTGCAGCGCGCGGGCTTCACCGCGGAGGTGGTCGATCGAGGGATTGCTCGGCAGACGGCTGGCCATGACGGCCTCCTCTCAAGGGCCCGCGTCCGCGAATCGGGCTGAGAAGAGGTCAGTCACAAGGCAACTCAATGTGCAGGGAGGCTTGGCCTCTTCGAGCGGACGTCGGGCGTTCCTGCACGCCCGACGTCACGCTACCACTGCAGGGGAATCCCTAGTTGCAGACGGCGCCGACCGCGGCCGACTGGACCAGCTTGGTGTACTTGGCCAGCACGCCGGTCTTGTACTGCGGCGGCAGCGGCTCGAAACCGGCCTTGCGGGCCTCGAACTCAGCCTCGTCGACCAGGATGTCGAGCGTGCCGTTGGCGACATCGAGCCGGATCCGGTCACCATCGTTGACGAACGCGATCGGCCCACCGTCGACGGCTTCGGGGGCGATGTGCCCGACGCACAGGCCCGTCGTCCCACCGGAGAACCGGCCGTCGGTCATCAGCAGCACGTCCTTGCCCAGCCCAGCGCCCTTGATGGCACCGGTGATGGCCAGCATCTCGCGCATACCCGGGCCGCCCTTGGGGCCCTCGTAGCGGATGACCACGACGTCACCGTGCGTGATGGTGCCGTCCTCCAGCGCGTCCAGGGCGGCCCGCTCGCGCTCGAAAACCCGTGCGGTGCCCTCGAAGACGTCGGAATCGAAGCCCGCCGACTTCACCACGGCGCCCTCGGGAGCCAGTGACCCGTGCAGGATCGTGATGCCGCCGGTGGGATGGATCGGGTTGCTCATCGCGCGCAGCACCTTGCCGTCGGGGTCCGGCGGCGCGATGTGGGCGAGGTTCTCGGCCATGGTCTTACCGGTGACGGTCAGGCAATCACCGTGCAGCAGACCGGCATCCAACAGCGCGCGCATGACCACCGGCACGCCGCCGATCTCGTCGACGTCCTTCATCACGTGGCGGCCGAACGGCTTCACGTCAGCCAGGTGCGGAACCTTGTTGCCGATGCGGGTGAAGTCGGCCAGGGTCAGCTCGATCTCGGCCTCCCGGGCGATCGCGAGCAGGTGCAGCACGGCGTTGGTGGACCCGCCGAACGCCATCACGACTGCGATGGCGTTCTCGAAGGCTTCCTTGGTCAGGATGTCGCGGGCGGTGATGCCGCGACGCAGCATCTCGACGACGGCCTCGCCGGACTTGCGGGCGAACTCGCCGCGCCGCTTGTCCACGGCAACCGGAGATGCGCTGCCCGGCAACGACATTCCGAGTGCCTCGGCCGCCGACGCCATGGTGTTGGCGGTGTACATACCACCGCATGCACCCTCACCCGGACAGATCGCACGCTCGATGATGTCGACGTCCTCACGGGACATCAGCCCACGAGCACACGCACCGATCGCCTCGAAGGCGTCGATGATGGTGACTTCTTTCTCGGTGCCGTCGGTGAGCTTGGCGACACCCGGCATGATCGAACCGTTGTAGAAGAAGACGCTTGCCAGGTCCAGGCGGGCCGCGGCCATCAGCATGCCGGGGATCGACTTGTCGCACCCCGCCAGCAGCACGCTGCCGTCCAGGCGCTCGGCCTGCATCACGGTCTCGACACTGTCGGCGATCACCTCACGGCTGACCAACGAGAAGTGCATGCCTTCATGGCCCATCGAGATGCCGTCGGACACCGAGATGGTGCCGAACTCCAGCGGGTAGCCCCCGGCTTCGCGCACACCGTCCTTGACGTCCTGGGCGAGCCGCTGCAGCGACATGTTGCACGGGGTGATCTCGTTCCATGACGACCCGACGCCGATCTGCGGCTTGACCCAGTCGTCGTCGCCCATCCCTACCGCGCGGAGCATTCCGCGGGCTGCGGCCTTCTCCAGGCCGTCGGTGACGTCGCGGCTGCGGGGCTTGATATCGGGCTGGTCGGAGGAAGACATGCAGCCAAGTATGCCCCCGGTTAGTTAGCCACCCAAATTCTTTGCGACGCCCAAGCATCGCAGGTCAGCCAGTCCACTCCGTGGACTTGGTGGTCAGGTCGAGCCCGATGAGGAACCCGATCACGGTGCACACGATCGACAGCAAGGGCCACACCCACAACCAGCGGCGGGTGAAGAAGACCGTGACGACGCTGCCGGCGAATCCGGCGATCAGACCGCCGCCGATCCAGCCGAACGTCGTCGGATATACCAGATCGTCGTACGGGGTCGGGCCGCACGTCGCGTGGCAGGTGTCGGTCGACATCCCGAAGAACAACGACAGCCACGCAGCGGCAGCGGCACCGAGCACAGCCACGATCCACAGCGCGACCGTAAGGATGACGCTGACCACTGTGACCGTGGTGCCGATCGCGGAGGGTCGACCCGCATTCGGCGGCGCGGGATACGCCGGTGGCCCGCCGTACGGACCAGGCCAGGGAGGCTGTGACATCGAGCTCAGCGTATCGGCCCGGCGGCAATCTGTTCCGCGTCATGTCTCCCGGCCAAATGGATATGGATACCCCGGTGGGGTACCGGTATGATGAGGTCATGGACGTGGCTGACAACCCGGGCGCACATGGTTACTCGGCGCAGAAGGAGAACTACGCCAAACGGCTGCGCCGGATCGAAGGTCAGGTCCGGGGCATCGCCAAGATGATCGACGAGGACAAGTACTGCATCGACGTGCTCACCCAGATCAGTGCCGTCAACAGCGCTCTGCAATCCGTGGCGCTCGGTCTGCTCGACGAGCACCTCGGACATTGTGTGACGCAGGCGGTCTCCGAAGGCGGAGACGAGGCGGAGGCCAAGCTGGCCGAGGCATCGGCTGCCATCGCCCGCCTGGTCCGCTCCTGACCATGTTGATCCTCAAGCTCGCACTCGTCGCGTTCCTCGTGGCGGCGGTGGCGTTCATCGTCGTCACAGGCATCCGGCGGTGGCGTAAGGACCCGGGCCTGGTCGACCTGAGCGACGCGTACGCGGCGCGATATGGAGTGCCGATGGCGGGCAACTGGACCCCGCCGGTCGAGGACAACGTCCAGATCGTGGCCGAGGAGCCGTTCGGCGACAACCAGGAACCGCGCTAGCCGCCCAGCGCCTGCTCGATCCGTTCGACCTTCGCAGTGAGCTGCCCGGTGTATCCGGGCCGGATGTCGGCCTTCAACACCAAACTGACTCGCGGGGACACCGCCGCGACGACCTCCACGGCCTGTTTCACCACGGCCATCACCTCGTCCCATTCACCTTCGACGTTCGTGAACATGGCGTTGGTCTCGTTGGGCAGGCCTGAGGCCCGTACCACCCGCACGGCCTCGGCCACCGCGGCGCTGACACTTCCGGTTTCATCCCCGCCCGCGGGGCTGATGCTGAACGCGACAATCACAGTGTCGATTGTGCGCCCGCGTTCGTAACGCTGTGGCGGCCAGAGTGCCGAAATCCCGCCATGGCGCTACGAACGCGGCGGCCGGACCCGTTGGGCACTGCAACCATCGCGCATCCTCTCGGGTCGGCAACCACGCCCGGCAACGTTATGGCACTACCGTGACATTCCAGCATGACCTTCAGCGTCACCGGCGAATCGCTGCCCGCCCACACCAGCCCATGGACACCGCGGGTTGCCACGCAACTCGCCATCCTCGCGGCGGCGGCGTTCATCTACGTCACCGCCGAGATGCTCCCGGTTGGTGCGCTGCCGGCGATCGCCACCGATCTCCAGGTCAGTGAGGGCCTGGTCGCCACGCTGATGGCCAGCTACGCGCTGGTCGCCGCGCTGACCACGGTCGCCCTGGTGCGCCTGACGGCCCGTTGGCCGCGACGACGGACCCTGGTCGCCACGCTGGTCTGCCTGACGGTCTCACAGGTGATCTCGGCGCTCGCACCCAACTTCGCGGTGCTGGCCGGCGGCCGGGTGCTGTGCGCGCTGGCACATGGGCTGATGTGGTCGGTGATCGCGCCGATCGGTGCCCGGTTGGTCCCGGCCAGCCACGCCGGCAGGGCGACCGCCGCGGTCTACGTGGGTACGGGCCTGGCCCTGGTCGTGGGTAATCCGCTGTCCGCGGCGCTCAGCGAGGTGTGGGGCTGGCGGCCTGCGGTGGCGGTGATCGCCGTGACCGCTGCGGTGGTGGCCTTGGCCGCGTGGACGATGCTTCCGCCGCTCGCGCCCGCGTCGGCCGCCGCACAGGCGCCCGGGGCGCCGCGCAGCCACCGGCGCAACCGTCGTCTGCTCGCCCTGTCGATACTCACGCTGATCGGTGTCACGGGCCATTTCATCGCGTTCACCTTCATCGTGGTGATCATCCGGGACGTCGTCGGGATACACGGCCCGCACCTGGCCTGGCTGCTGGCCGGTTTCGGCATTGCCGGTCTGGCTGGGATGGCTGCCATGGCCCGGCCCCTGGACCTGTGGCCGAAGGCCTCGGTGGTGGGCTGTCTGGCCGCACTGGCTGCTGCGCTGCTGACCTTGTCGGTCCTGGCCCTCGAAACGTGGTCCGGGCCGGCCGTGGTGTCGCTCGGTGCGGGCGCGGTGGTGGTCTGGGGCGCGGCGTCCACGGCTTTGCCGCCGATGCTTCAGGCCTCGGCAATGCGCACCGCCCCGGACGATCCCGACGGCGCCTCCGGCCGGTACGTCGCGGCCTTCCAGGTCGGCATCATGGGCGGTGCGCTGATCGGTGGCGGCCTCTACGACCACGGCGGCGCGGCCCCGACCGTCGGCGCCGCCGCTGCCCTGATCATCGTCGCGATGACTGGCGTCACGTTGTCTCGCGGCGTGTTCACAGTTTCCTGCGTGGCCTGCGAGAAGTAACGCAACGAGGCTCACAGTCGATAAAGACCGCAGTTCAGCGCCGTGGAACCGGTCGCTGTCGGGGAATGACGGCTTCTCGCGGCAGTAGCTGGTCGTCGCGCTGTGAGACACTGGAGCAAGTTGTGCTGTCTGGAGGTTACTTATGCCGAAATCGGCAAAACGTCGACTGATCACCGCTTTCATGGCTGCGGGGCTCGCCGGTGGACTGGTGCTCAGCCCATCCGCCTATGCAGACCCCGAGGTGCCGCCGGCACCCGTCGACCCCGTGGTGCCGGGACCCCCGCCGGGTGCGTACATCCCCCCGCCGGCCGACCCAATGGCACCGGCGGCCGCTGCCCCGGATGCCCCCGCGGCAACCGCGCCGATCATCAACTACGGCTCCCCGACGGTTCCGTTCACCGAGGGCACCGCGCCCGGGCAGAACTCCACGCCGTTCACGGGTGAGGCACCGTTCCTGCCGCCGTCGTTCAACCCGGTCAACGGGTCGATGGTCGGTGTCGCCAAGCCCATCTACATCAACTTCCAGCGGCCGATCGCCAACCGGCAGATGGCCCAGGACGCCATCCGGATCACGTCGAACCCGCCGGTGGCGGGCCGCTTCTACTGGGTCACGGACACCCAGCTGCGCTGGCGCCCCCAGGACTTCTGGCCGTCCAACACCGTGGTGAACATCGACGCGGCCGGCACGAAGTCGAGCTTCCGCGTCGGCGACTACCTGGTGGCCACGGTCGACGACAAGGCCCACCAGATGGAGATCCTGCGCAACGGGAAGCTGGAGAAGACCTTCCCGGTGTCGATGGGCAAGCCCGACGGCAAGCATGAGACGAAGAACGGCACCTATTACGTGCTGGAGAAGTTCCCCGACATCATCATGGATTCCTCCACCTACGGTGTGCCCGTGGACTCCAAAGAGGGCTACAAGCTCAAGGTGCAGGACGCCGTCCGCATCGACAACAGCGGCGTATTCGTGCACAGCGCGCCGTGGTCGGTCGCTCAGCAGGGCAAGAGCAACAGCAGCCACGGCTGCATCAACCTCAGCCCCGAGAACGCCAAGTGGTTCTACGACAACTTCGGCAGCGGCGACCCGGTGGTGATCAAGAACACCGGCGGTGGCTGGTACAACACGCCGGATGGTGCATCCGACTGGCAGATGTTCTAACCGCCCTCTGCCGAACAGACGTAAAACTGCCCCTTTTCACGCGAAAAGGGGCAGTTTTACTGGGGGTCCCACCCGCTTGCGGGGGACTACTCGCGGAGCTAACGAACGCGACGCTAGTTCCAGATGCGCACGCGTTGAGCCGGTTCCAGGTACAGCTCGTCGGAATCGGCTACCTCGAACGCCTCGTAGAACGAGTCGATGTTGCGGATGACGCCGTTGCAGCGGAACTCCGGCGGTGAGTGAGGATCCACCGCCAGGCGTCGGATCGCCTCGGCGTCACGGGATTTGGTCCGCCACACCTGCGCCCAGCCGAAGTAGACGCGCTGCACACCGGTGAGCCCGTCGATCACCGGCGCTTCCTGGCCCTTGAGCGACAGCTGATAGGCCAGCAGGGCGATGGACAGACCGCCGAGATCGCCGATGTTCTCCCCGACCGTGAACGCGCCGTTCACGTGATGTGAGGCTTCCAGCGCGCGGGGGGTGAACTGCTCATACTGGTCGATCAAAGCCTTTGTGCGGACCCCGAATTCAGCGCGGTCGGCATCGGTCCACCAGTCCACCAGATTGCCGTCGCCGTCGTACTTGGCGCCCTGGTCGTCGAAACCGTGGCCGATCTCGTGCCCGATCACCGCGCCGATACCGCCGTAGTTGGCGGCGTCGTCGGCTTGGGCATCGAAGAACGGCGGCTGCAGAATCGCTGCGGGAAAGACGATTTCGTTCATCCCCGGGTTGTAGTAAGCGTTGACCGTCTGCGGTGTCATGAACCATTCGTCGCGGTCGACGGCGCTGCCCAGCTTGGCCAGTTCGCGGTCGGAGTTCACCACATGACCACGGTGGTAGTTGCCGTACAGATCGTCACGCTCGACCACCAGCGCCGAGTAGTCCCGCCAGCGCGCCGGGTAGCCGATTTTGGGGGTGAACTTGTCCAGCTTCACCAGCGCCTTGGCCCTGGTCTCCGGCGTCATCCAGTCCAGCTCGTTGATGCTGACCCGGTAGGCCTCGCGCAGGTTGGCCACCAGCTCGTCCATCCGGGCCTTGGCCTCGGGCGGAAAGTGCAGCTGAACGTAGAGCTTGCCCAGGGCATCGCCCATCAGACCCTCCACCAGAGAGACGCCGCGCTTCCAGCGATCGCGGTTCTGCTCGGTGCCGCTCAGGGTGCGGCCGTAGAAGTCGAAGTTCTCGGCCACCAGCTCGTCGGTCAACAGTCCGGCGCGTGAGTGGATGAGGCGCCAGCGTGTCCAGGCCTTCCAGTCCTCGAGGTCCTCGCCCGCCCACAGTGCGGCGAACGCCGTCACGTAGTCAGGCTGACGCAGTACCAGCTCGGAGACCTTCTCGGGGGTGGTGCCGATGGCGCCGAGCCAGCCGGTCCAGTTGAATCCGGGGGCATCGGAGGACAGGTCGGTGAACTTGCGCAGGTTGTAGGTCAGGTCGGCGTCGCGGCGCTTGACCACATCCCAGTGCGCGGCGGCCAGTTTGGACTCCAGCGCGACGATCCGGGCCGCGGTCTCGCCCTGCTCGGCCGCCGTATCCCCGCCATAGACCAACGTGAACATCCGGGCGATGTGGTCCGGGTAGGCGGCCAGGATCTCGGCGTGCTGCTCGTCGCGGTAATACGACTCGTCGGGCAGCCCGAGGCCGGACTGGCTCATGTGCAGCAGATACCGCGTCGAATCCTTGGAATCGGTGTCCACGTACACACCGGCGCCGCCGGACACCCCGGTGCGTTCCAGCCCGCCCAGCACGGCGGCCAGCGCATCGCTGTCGGCAGCACCGTCGATCAGGGCGAGCTCTGCCAGCAGCGGCGCCAGGCCGCGGGTGGCGATGGTCTGCTCGTCCATGAAACTGGCGTACAGATCACCGATGCGCTGCTCGTCGGTGCCTGCCGAGGAATCAGACGAGGCCGCCGCCCCGTCCGATGTCGCCGCCGAAGCGGCTGCGACGATCAGATCGCGGATCTGTTCCTCGGCGCGGTCGTGCAGCAGCCGGAAGGCGCCGTCGGTGGCGCGGTCGGCGGGAATCTCGTAGTCGGTCAACCAACGGCCGTTGACGTGGCCGAAGAGGTCGTCTTGGGGGCGGGACTGCGGGTCGACATGGCTCAGGTCGATACCCGACTTGATCGCTTCTACCGTCACCCCGACATTCTTCCAGAAGGCTGCGGGTGCGCTGGGACGGTTTGGCTGCCGGTACCCTCACGGCCATGCCTGAGGCGCCGAGCAAGGACAACACCGACGAGCATTCCGGCGGTGCGATCACCGGCTTCGGCTTCGCATCGGCGGTGGCGGGACTGATCGCGGTTGTCGCGGTGGTCCTGGCGGTCATGGTGTGGTCTGGCCACCGCAGTGAGTCCGATGAGCGCGCGTACCAGACTCGGGTGCTGCGGACTGCGGCCGACTGGACCAGTGTCCTGATCAACATCAACAAGGACTCTGTCGATGCCGGTATGCAGAAGCTGCACGAGGGCACCGTCGGTCAGCTCAATGCCGACTTCGACGCCGCCGTGCAGCCCTACCGCGATCTGGTGCAGCGGCTGCAGGCCCGCACCACCGGCCAGATCGATTCGGTGGCCATCGAATCGCTGTACCACCCGCCGCCAGGCCCTGACGGGCGCCCGGTGCCTGCGCCCAAGGCGGAGCTGGCCGGGATGGTGTCGCGAACCGACACCGTGCTCGTGGTGGCCACTTCGGTCAGCGAGAATGCCGGTACCGACAAGCCCCAGACGGTGCGCTGGAACCTGCGGCTGGACGTCTCCGACGTCGACGGCAACCTGATGGTCTCGCGCCTGGAGCCGATCCGATGAGGAACCGGTTGCGTGTCCTGGCGTTCGACATCGGCGCCCCGCTGGCTGCGATCGCGGCGCTGGTGTACATCGGCCTGGCGCTGTCCTGGCCGCTGTGGTGGGTCTCGCTGTGCTCGGTGCTGTGCCTGCTGATCGTGCAGGGCGTCGTCGTCGACATCGTGCTGGCCCGTCGCGACGGTGTGACAGTGGGCACCGACGACGATGCCCCCGGACTGCGGCTCGCGGTCGCCGGCGTGGCCGCCGCCGCCGTGGTGGCCGCGGTGACGGTGGGTTACCTGCGCTGGACGGTGCCCGACCGCACTTTCAACAACGACCGCGACGAGGTGGTGCGCATCGCCAGCAGCGTCTCGGAGGCCACCGCCACCTTCAGCCCGCAGAGCCCGACCGCCTCCATAGACCGAGCCACCGCCATGATGTCGCCGGATCAGGCCGGGCAGTTCAAGAATGAATTCGCCAATGTGGCAAAGGAATTGACCAACAAGAACGTGTCAGCGACCGCTTCCACGATCTCGGCCGGGGTGGAGGCGCTGGGACCGCAGGTGGCCAGTGTCGCAGTGGTCATGCGCGGAACGCAGAGCGCGCCGGGCAAACCCACCGACAACGCGGTCCTGGCGTTGCGGGTCGCCTTGAGCAAGACCGACGGTCGCTGGCTCGTCGACAACGTGACCCCGCTGCACTCCCGCTGACGCGGCGCCTCGCCGAGGCGGGGGCTACTTGGCCGAACGCTGTGAGGAGAGCTTGGCGAACCGATCCGAGAGCCGTTGCATGCGCAGGAGCAGCGAGGCCGGTGGGCTGATGGTGCCTTCCAAATAGTCGGCGAAGGACTCGTTGGATATCCCGATGCGCGAGGCGAACTCGGGCGCTTGTAGTTCGGAGCGGCGCAGCATGGCCTGGATCTGCTGGGCCACCTCGGTGCGCTCGGTGGCCTCCAGGTGCTCACGGGTACGCACCAGGACTTCCGACAGCGCCTTGGACACCCCGTACGGCCGGGCGGTCTGCAGCACTTCTTCGACCTGACGGGCGGTCCGGCCGTAGGGGTCACGCTTGATCGCGGCGACAATGCGCTGCCAGACCGCCATGTCGTCGGTCTCCAGGGCCGCACGGATCGCCGCGGTCGGCCAGTACTCGACCGGCCGGTCGTCGAAGGTGGGTTGACGCTGCGGCGGCGCGGCCTGGCCCTGACGCGGTTGTCGTGGCTGTGCCGGCTGCTGCGAGCGCTGTACCGGTGTGCGTGGTGTCTGCGTTCCTTGCCCCTGTGTGCGCTGTCCCTTGGAGTCCTGCCCAGGAGTGCGTTGCTCCTGTGTCCGTTGTACCTGTGCGGGCGCGTTCTGGGAGCGTTGTGCCGAACTGCGTTGCCCGGAAGTGCGTGACGCCGTATCGCGGGGTGTCGTCGTGCGCTGAGTCGAGGCGGCGCGCTGAGCGGATGTAGGCCGCGGAGTCGACGCGGGCCGTTGGGCGTTGGCCCGTGGGGTGGTGGTAGTGCGCTGGGTCGACGAGCGCTGCCCGGCGGTGCGTTGGACCTGAGGTCCCTGGGGACGCCGACCGGACGATTGAGCCGGCTGAACCTCGTCACGGCGCGCACTCCGCGCATCCCTCGGTTCCCGGACGTCGGGGGCCAACGTCACTTCGCCTCCTCCAGCATCGCTACCGCAACTGACAGGCAGCGCTGCCTGACCTTCTCCCATTCGGCAGCTGCATCCGGGGCCGACATCGCGAACTCGTGTTCATCGGACGGCTGCGGGTCAGCCAGCCGCCGCACCAGCTGCGTGGCCACCCATCTGCTCTTCGGGTTCTGCCCACAGTAATACCGGTCCATGCCCGACAACACCAGAGCTGCAGTCTCGGTTTCCATCGACTCGACAAGATCAGCAAACTCTTCAAAGTCTTTGGTGCTGTTGCGGCACATGACCAGATAACTCTTCAGCCGCAGCGTTTCGGCGCCCGTCGGGATCTGCAGCCGATCACCGGTCGGCAGTTGCACGTTGGTGGTCTCGACCGGGCCGAGGCGTTCCATCGGAGCCCGCTGCGCCTCGGCCTCGGCCTCCAGCGCGTCCACAGCTACCGAAAGCCTGCCCCGCCACATCGTCACCGGGTGCACCCCGGGGCAGCGTTTCGGGCCGCCCGGCCGCCGCGCCGCGAGCCGCGCGGACGATTTGCTGCAGCCGCTGAACGCCAGCGGATCGGTGACGATGATCGTCTGTGGGGCAAGATGTTTCATCCGGGCCGCGGTTCGGACCATCATGCGCAGGTCTGATCCGCTCGGACCCAGCGCGGAGATGTCGTCGGGGATGATCACCAGATCGGTGACCTCGATCTTGGGCAACGGCTTCTCGAAGTCCACCTCGGGCAACACCCGGTCCAGCCAGTGCGGCAGCCACCAGTTCCATTCGTCGAACATGGCCATCAGGGCGGGCACGAGGATCAGCCGGACCACGGTCGCGTCGACGGCGATGGCCACCGCGCAGGCCACACCGAGCTGGGCCACCAGCGGCATGCCGGCAAAAGCGAACCCGATGAACACCGCGATCATGATCAACGCGGCGCTGGTGATGGTGCGCGCGCTGGTGCTGACTCCGTAGGCAACCGCGTCGCGGGTGTTGTTGGTCTGTAGGAACCGTTCCCGAATCCGGGTGAGCAAAAAGATCTCGTAGTCCATCGACAGGCCGAAGGTCATTGCCAGGACCAACGGCGGAACGGTGCTGTCGAGCGAGCTGATCTTCTCGAATCCCAACTCCTCGAACCAGCCCCACTGGAAGACGACCACCAGGCTGCCGTAGGCCGCGGCCACCGACAGCACCGTCATCAGCACACCCTTGAGCGCCAGGAATACCGACCGGATCGACACCAACAGCATCACGAAGGCGATCAGCGCGACGAACAGGAACACCAGCGGCTGGGTGCTGGACACCCGATCGTCGAAGTCCTTGATCAGGGCGGTCGGGCCGCCGACGTCGACACGTGCGTTCCCCCCGGCCGCCGCGGGCAGGTTGTCCCGCATCCAGTCGATGGCCTCGCGGGCAGCCAGGTCTTCTGGGTCCACCGACAGCACGGCAGACAGCAGCGCGCTGGTGTTGTTGTCGGCGAACACGGGCGGCTGGACGTTCACCACATGCGGTGTCCTGGTCATCTCCTGGCGGACCGCGTCGATCGTGGCGGTGCCTTTGGATGAGGATGCGCCGTCGTCCCCGGGGAACGTCACCAGTACCCGCACCGGGCCCAGCGCACCGGGGCCCAACGCATCGGCGGCGGCGTTGACCCCGCCGCGGATCTCGTGAGTGGGCTCGAACTGGCGCTGCATGCTGTTGCCCAGCACCATGCCGAACGCCGGTGCCGCCAGGATCAGCAACAGGATCGTCGCACCGACAGCCGAGGCCCACGGACGACGCATGACCGCGCCGGTCCACCGGGTCCAGAAACGCGACTGGGTGGCCTCGGCGCGCCTCGACCAGTGCAGATAGGAGGATCGCTTGGCTGCGGCATTCCCGAACGTCGCGAGCACCGCCGGGGTCAGCGTGGTGGAGGTCAGCACCGCGACTGCGACGGCCAGGATCGCGCCGGTCGCCATCGACACCAGGACGGGGGTGTTGATGATGTAGATGCCGGTGACCGAGGCGATCACCGTGAGTCCCGACAGCGTCACCGCCAGGCCGGAGGTGGCCATCGCCGCGTCGACCGCATCGGACGGATCACGCCCGGCGCGCAGCTCTTCGCGGTACCGCATCAGGATGAACAGGGAGTAGTCGATGGCCAGGGCGATGCCGAACATCGACACCGTCGAGGTGACGAACACGCTCATCTGCGTATACATCGACAGCAGATAGACCAGGCCCATGGTCACCACGACTGTGCAGATGCCGAGCACCAGCGGCAGCGCCGCCGCGGCCAGCGAGCCGAACACAGCCAGCAGCACGATCAACACGATCGGCAGGTTCCACTTCTCGGCTGCGGCGATGTCGTGCTTGGTGGCCTGGGTGGCGGCTGCACCGAGGGCGCCCTGCCCGATGACGTAGAACTTGACCTTGCCGTTCTCGCTCTCACCAGGGTCGTCGCCGTGCACCCCGATCTTTTGGCGCAGCTGCTTGGCCACGTCCACCGCGCCGGTGTTGTTGAAGTCCAGCTGCAATGTGATGACGTACGGCCGGTCCGGCTGCGGGGCCGGCTGTTGCGGATTCGGCACCATCTTGACGCTGGGGACCTGGCCGGCGATCTTCTCCAGCGTGGCCACCGCGGCGTTCATGTCCTCGAACGAGGCATCTGCGCGCGGAGAGGCGATCAGGGCAAGCGGGGACGCGCCCTGATCCGGGAAATGTTGCTCGAGCTGCCGCTGGACGTGGAGCGACTGTGAACCTTCAACGTCGAAACCGCCGCCGGTCAGATTGGACGACTGGTTGATCGCGAGGTAGATCGAGGGCACCAGAAGCAACAACCATGTCGCGAAAACCGCCCAGCGGAATCTGCGCAGATAGCTGCTCAAGCGCATCATGAACTGCTGGATGCGACGTCCCCGCTTTCTCCCCCCACCATGGCTGGGCGTGTCCTGGCTTGTGTCAGCGAGAGCGTACCTCCACCGGTGTAGGGTGGCCCGCTCTCTTCCGGTTCTGAGATCGCCCTGAGACTTCTCACAGCAATATCCACAGCCGACCTCCGTAGCGTTACATCACTGTCGCTAACGGAACGGCGCCGTCGGGCGACATAGCCAAGGACGACCCCGGCTGACGTGTGCGCCGGGGCCCACGCTGAAGGAGTTCTCCATGCAACCGACCAACGGTGGATTGCGCCGCTCGCTGGCGGTCGCCTTCGCGGCGACTGCGGCGGGCGGTGCGACGGTGGCCGCGCTCATGGTCCCGTCCGCCACGGCCGCGACCGATCCGTGTGCGGCCAGTGAGGTCGCCCGCACCGCCGGGGGTGTAGCCACCAACATCGGCAACTATCTGGACACGCATCCGCAGACCAACCAGGCCCTGACCACGATCAGTCAGCAGCAGGGTGGAGCCCAGTCGATCGTGGCCCTCAAGACCTACTTCGATGCCAACCCGCAAGCCGCCAAGGACATCCAGCAGTTGCAGCAGCCCCTGACCGCCCTGGGCACGCGCTGCAAGCTGCCGGTCACCCTGCCGCAGCTGATGGGCCTGGTGCAGGCCACGCAGTCGCCGGGCGGGACGACCACCGGTTTGCCGGGAACGCTGCCCTCGGCGCAGAACGTCGGGGTGCCCAGCGTCGCGGCGCCGGCGCAATCCTCACCGGCCTCGGCTGCGAGACCGGGCTCCGGTCCGCTTCCGGGTCCCGCCGCGGCCTCGGCGCGCTGAGTCCGCCGCCGTCGCGTCGCGGCGGTGACACCGCTGAACTGCGGGTTCACGAGCCGGCGCGGCGGTTTGCGCACAAGGCAGGAAAGTCGTCACGGATTCTGCTTAGCTTTCTTGAGCCGATAACCGTTTGGGGTTACGGCCTTCCCCATTCGATGAAGGAGCTTGACCATGTTGCTCTCGGCCCGAAATGCGCGGCGCGTGGTAGCTGGCGTGGCCGGCGCCGGCGCGGTAGCCGGTGCGATGCTGTTCGGCGCCATCCCGTCGGCGCTTGCCGACGACCCGGCGAACAACCCTCCCAACTGCAGCGCAGCCGATCTGGCCGGCGTGGCTTCGGGCGTGTCGGCATCGACCTCGGCGTACCTGTTCACCCATCCCGATGTGAACAACTTCTTCACCAGCCTGGAAGGCCTACCGCGCGAAGACGTCCGCACCAAGGTGCACGACTACCTGGAAGCAAACCCGCAGACCAAGGCCGAGCTGACCGGTATCCGCCAGCCGCTGGTAGACCTGAAGAACCGCTGCGGCGAAGCTCCGGCTCCCTCCATCCCGTAACCGAATGCGGGTGGAAGCTACCCCCGCCAGCGGCGAAGGACACGTGACACCCGAGAGCGTGAACCGCACGGTGCTGATGGTCGACGACGACCCGGATGTGCGTACTTCGGTTGCCCGCGGATTGCGGCATTCGGGGTTCGACGTCCGGGTCGCGGCGTCCGGCAAGGAGGCACTGCGCCTGCTGTCGAATGAGTCGCACGACGCGCTTGTTCTCGACGTCCAGATGCCGGAACTCGACGGCGTCGCCGTGGTCACCGCCCTGCGGGCATTGGGCAACGAGATACCCATCTGCGTGCTGTCGGCGCGTGACACGGTCAACGACCGCATCGCGGGACTGGAAGCCGGCGCGGACGACTACCTGACGAAACCGTTCGACCTCGGCGAACTCGTGGCACGCCTCAACGCATTGTTGCGCCGGGCCAGCCACACCGACCATCCGTCGGACACCATGACCGTCGGGACGCTGACCATCGACACCGCTCGCCGGTTGGTGTTCGTCGGCGGGGACCGCGTCGACCTGACCAAGCGGGAATTCGACCTGCTGGCCGTGTTGGCGGAGAACACCGGTGTGGTGTTGTCCCGGCAGCGGCTCCTCGAGCTGGTCTGGGGATACGACTTCGACGTGGACACCAATGTGGCTGACGTCTTCATCTCGTATCTGCGGCGCAAGCTCGAGCGACCCGACGTGCCCCGGGTGATCCATACCGTCCGGGGGATCGGGTACGTCCTGCGGGAAGATGCGTGATGGCTTCCGTGAGAAACCAGGGATAGGTGCGAGCCTTCGGCTTCATCCGTTCCGCGTCGTTGCGCACCAGGGTCGCGGTGGCCGCGGCGCTGGCCGCAGCGGCAGTGGTCGCAGTGTTCACCATCCTGACCTCGGTGGTGTTGGCCAACAACGACTCTGCGCAGTTGGATCGCAGGCTCGATTCGATTGTTGATGCGAGCATCAACCCCGAGCATCTCCAGGATCCGACGCGCGGCGTGTTGACCACGGGTCGGTCGCGTTCGACGGGGCAGGTGGTGTTCCAGCGGGGCTTCCAGTTGCCTGCGCTGCCGCCGGGCACCGAGACCGTCGACGTCAACGGCGTCGACTACCGGGTCCGCACTGTTCACGTGGACCAGCACGGCGGCGTGCTGATGTCCATCGGTATCCGCGCGGACAGTATTTTGTTGAGCCCCAACAGGATTCCGCTGTATAGCGTGTTCGGTGTGGCGACGGTGTTGGTGGCAGGCGGTCTGGGCTGGCTGTTGGCCGGGCCGGCCATCCGGCCGCTGCGCAAGCTCACCGAGCACACCTCGAAACTGGACAGTGGCACCGACACGATGCCGAAGGTGCGCGGCGTGCGGGAGGCCGAGGACCTGTCCGAGGCGATGGCAGGCATGCTCACCCGCCTGGCCGCTGCGCAGCGCGCCACCACCAATTCCCTTCAGGCCGCACAGGATTTCGCCGCCAACGCCGCGCATGAACTGCGTACCCCACTGACTGCGATGCGTGCGGATCTGGACACCCTGCGCATCCACAACCTGCCCGAATCCGAACGGGACGAGGTGGTCGCCGACCTGTCCCGCGCGCAGCGCCGGGTGGAGGCCATCATCACCGCGCTGGGCCAACTCGCCTCAGGGCAACTGGCCCAGGCCGAGGACCGCGAACTGATGGACATCACGGACCTGCTCGACCGGGTGGTCAGGGAGAACACCCGTGCCGGCGGGACCATCCGCATCGACGTGCACGTGGCCGATGACGTCGGGCTGGTGCTGGGCTGGCCCGGTGGGCTACGCATCGCGGTGGACAACCTGGTGCGCAACGCGGTCGTCCACGGCGAGGCCACCCGGATCGTGCTGACCGCCCACCGCAGCGAGCAGTTCCTGATCATCACCGTCGACGACAACGGGCGCGGACTACCGGTCGAGGAGCATCGGACCGTGCTGGGCCGGTTCCGTCGGGGCAGCACCGCGATGGCGGGCGGCTCCGGACTGGGCTTGGCGCTGGTGGCGCAGCAGGCCCTGTTGCACGGCGGTGAGATCACGTTGTCCGACGGGCCGCTCGGCGGTTTGCGGGCCACGTTGACCTTGGCCACGTCGGCCTCACCGACAGGGGATGCGGCTCAGGCAGATTGACGGCGCCGCGCTCAGGCTGATTGCGTGCGCCCGCGCACTCAGGCTGATTTCGCGCGCCCGCGCGCGGCGGCGAGCACGGCGCGCCAGCCCAAGAGCAGCACGGCGGTGGTCAGCGAGGCGACCACGATGAAGCTGACGGCCACTCCCGCCGAGGTCAGTTTTCTCAGCACGATGCCCACCACCACCGTGCTGATCCACACCACGACCCCGGTAGGGGCCAACGACGTCGGACGCTGCCAGCCTCGCGACAGCAACCAGCCCACCACGGTTCCTGTCAGGAACGGCCACGCGGTCTCGGCGACCCCGGCCACGGTCAGTCCCTCGGCGTGGCTGCGCCGTCCGATCGTGCAGAACACCACCACACAGATCAGGTCGCCCAGGAAGGCGGCGGAGCCGCTCCGGCGGCGACATTCGGCCGGCGCGCTAGCTCGTCGCATAGGTCATCACATCCAATACCAGTGGGCTGACGTCGGTTTGGTCGCGTTCGGCGAAGCCCGGTTGCCGTGCGGCCGGTTTCCCGTCGAAGAGTGCGTCGGCGGCGCTCAGCGACGTGAGCCGGGAATCCAGCCGGAACGATTTGAAGGTAAATGGTAAACCATTGGATGCCAAAGGATCCGGGCCGTCCATCACGTGGAAGTGCAGGTGTGGTGCATCGGAGTTGCCGGAGTTGCCCAGGGCTCCGATGACCTGACCGGTGCTGAGTTTGTCCCCAGGCTTGACCCTGAGACTGTTCGGCTGCAGGTGCGCGTAGAAGGCGTAGTTGCCGTCACCGATGTCCTGCACGATGTGGTTGCCGCCGTACTGCTGAAGAGCGAGACCCTTCGGCGTAACACCGGGGATCTGCTCGTTCAGGCCGTCGAGCACCGCCACCACCGGTCCGTCGGCGACTGCGTGGATCTCGGAGCCGAAGTACGGGTAGCTGGCGACCTTGGCCCGGTCGCCCGCGAATATCCGGCCATCGGCGCCGAGCTGTACATAGTCGATCGCGAATCGCTCTGCCGCCCAGATCTTTCCGTTGATCGGGTTGAGTGCCATGCGGTGCGGTGTCATATCGCAGCAACTGTTGGCGTCCACCCAGTTGTCGCCGGTCAGGGGCGGGGAGATGGACACCGGCTTACGGGTCTGGACCGACACCGGTGCCAAGGGCTCGGTCAGGGTCGGCGGGACGAGCGGCGGCATCGGCTTGGCCACGGTGATCCCGAGTTCATGGGTGAGTTCTCCTGGCACCTGCGTCGGATCGTCGGCGATCACGTCCAGCCACACGTAGGCGCTCTGTCCGGGGCCGATCACGTTGGTTCCGACAGCGGAATTGCCCACTGCCCTGGTCCAGTATTTGAGGCTGTCCCCGGACAGGGTGAGCAGCTTGCGGTCACCGGTTGCGGTGCTCAGCGAGTTGAGGGTGACCACGCCCGGTGAGGTGTTGGTCAGCATCAACTCGTACACCAGGTGGGTGCGGCCATCGGTGGCCGCCACCGGTATCGGTTCGGCCAGAACCGATCCCACCACCGGCGTGACCACCGGTGGCGGGGTGGTGGTAGTGGTCGATTCCGACTGCGGAGTCTGCGCCGCCGAGCATCCCGCCAAGGTCAGCGTGAGCACTGCGATCGCGAACCGGATTCGCATGGACGTCTCCTAGCGCTCGGGATTCAGGATTCAGGATTCGGGGCCGGGGTGTCTGGATCGATGTCCTTCTCCGTGCGGAACATGAAGAAGAACACCACCCACCCGATCGTCGAGATGAAGATCCAGCTGACCAGCCGGTAGATCAGCATCGCCGAGATGGCCGAGGCCAGTGTCATTCCCGAGGACACCAGCCCGGGTACCAGCACCGCCTCCACCACCAGCAGACCGCCCGGCATCAATGGGATCGCCCCCACCGCCCTGGCCGCGGCGTAGGCGACGGTGACTCCGGCCAGCGACGGATGGCCGCCTGCGGCATAGCAGGCGAAGGCCAGGCAGGCCACGTCGGCGACCCAGTTGAACATCGACCAGCTGAAGGCCACCGCGAGGTCCCGGCGACCCAGGCTGACCGACTCCAGTTGTTGCAGGATTTCGCGCCACTTGGCCAGTCCGGCGTCCAAGGGCTTGCCGCGCAACGAGTTCACCCACGACAACACCTTGGCGCCGATTCCGTCGATCAGTTCCGGTCTGGTGGCCACGGCCTGGGCGAGCAGGATGATCGCCAGGAACGCGCCGAGCGAAAAGATCAGCGACAGTGGGTTTTTGCTGGCGCCCAGCATGAGCGCCCCGCCGAGGCCCAACAATGCCAGGCCCACGATCTGCAGCACCCCTGACATCACCAGCTGCCACGAGGCCACCAGCGGCGAGGCACCCCAGATGCGTTGTTGGCGGTAGACGAATGTCGCCGAGAGCACCGGGCCGCCGGGCATGGTGGTGGACAGCGCGTTGCCGGCGTAGAACGCGGCCTCCGAACGCCATTGCTTGACGGGCACTCCAGCCGAGCGCAGCAGTGTCCGCTGGATCTGGGCAAAGCTGTGCATCGAGGCCATCGCGGTGCCCACTGCCGCCAGCACCCACCATCCATTCGCGGTGAGCAGGCTGCGCCAGGCCTTCGCCAACTGGTCCCAGACCAGGGTCACCTCGACGGCGAGCACCGTGACCGCGAGTGCGATGATCGCCCATCGCACCCACCAGTACTTGCCGCGCGTGGAGCCGGCCCGGTCCCGGGCTGTGTCGGCCGGCGCGTCCTGTGACACGCCCTACAGGGTAACCGCGCAGGTCGCGACGACATCACCGGTTGCGGCGGCGCGCCGCATTAGGCTACCGACATGTCACCCGATCCTGTTGCTGATGAGGCCGTCACGCCGTTCGTCCGCAAGGTTGCTGCCTGGTCATGGCGACTCCTGGTCATCCTTGGGGCCATCCTGGCATTGCTGTGGCTGATCAAACACCTTGAGTTGATCGTGGTGCCGGTGGCGCTGGCCACCATGGTCGCCGCGTTGCTGCTGCCCGCCGTCGACTTCATGGACCGCCGCGGTGCTCCGCGTGGTGCCGCCGTCGCCCTGGTGTTGCTCGCCAGTTTCGCGGTGGTGGGCGGCATCCTGAGCTTCGTCATCTCTCAATTCGTCGAGGGTGCACCGCAACTCGTCGAACAGGTGACCCGAAGCATCGACGGGCTGCGCAACTGGCTGATCAACGGCCCGCTGCAGCTGAGCAAGGAGCAGATCGACCAGGCCGGCAATACCGCGATCGAGGCGCTGCAGCGCAACCAGGAGAAGCTCACCACCGGGGCGTTGTCCACCGCGGGCACCCTCACCGAGCTGCTCACCGGCGCGCTGTTGGTGCTGTTCACGCTGATCTTCCTGCTGCAGGGCGGGCGCAGCATCTTCGCGTTTGTCACCAAGGTGTTTCCGACCCATGTGCGTGACCGGGTCCAGGACGCCGGGCGGGCCGGTTTCCACTCGTTGGGCGGCTACATGCGTGCCACGTTCCTCGTGGCCCTGGTCGATGCGGTCGGCATCGGTACCGGCCTGGCGATCATGGGCATCCCGCTGGCGCTGCCACTGGCGTCGCTGGTGTTCATGGGCGCCTTCATCCCGCTGGTCGGTGCGGTGGTCGCCGGATTCGTGGCGGTGGTGGTGGCGCTGCTGGCCAAGGGGTTTGTCTACGCCCTGATCACCCTCGGACTGATCATCGCCGTGCAGCAGCTCGAAGGCCATGTGCTGCAACCACTGGTGATGGGCCGTGCGGTGTCGATCCACCCGCTGGCGGTGGTGTTGGCCATCGCGGGCGGTGGTGTGCTGGCCGGCATCGTCGGTGCCCTGCTCGCGGTGCCCACCGTGGCGTTCATCAACAGCGCGACGCGGGTTCTGCTGTCCGCGGACCCGGACGCCGAGAAGGCGCGACAGGAGGACGCCGAGGGCGTGCTCATCGAAGCCACGCCCGACGACCTACCTGCGCAGGATCCGGAACGTTAACCGAGGTTCAGAGCCGGCCTTCGCGGCGCAGCAGATCCTGTGCGCTCATCCCGCCGCCGCGGCGCGGGGGTTCGTCGTCGCGCGGGTTGAACTTCTGGGTCGACGGATCCTGATCACGTTGGCGTGACGGCGGATTCGGGCCGGGACCCGGTGCCGGACGCTGCGCGTTGAATGCCGTCGTCGGCGCACTATCACCACCACCGCCAGCTGGCGCTGCCCCTTATACACATCTGACGCTGCCGACGAA